>NZ_BJCE01000091.1:0-20009 GCF_005402885.1 Sphaerospermopsis reniformis | reverse complement strand
GTTTCTCGCTCGATAAATACCCTTAAGGAGTTCACACTTTTTTCCTGGCTGGTGTCTTGGGGAGTAGTTGATGTATAATCAAACTCAATTTCTGATACCTTTTTGTTGGGAGTGAGTAGCAAACCAGGAGAACTACTCAAACGTAATAATATTAATCTGCCATAGGGGGGATAATTAAGTGCTTCCCTTTGTTCTAATTCTGCATCACAAAAAGATTGATAATCATGGGTTTTCACTGCTTCAATAACTGGATGTTCTGGGGTGTATGTTTGGATAATTACTCTACCGGGATCTTCTCCTCTTCCCGCCCTTCCTGCAACTTGGGTTAAGGTTTGAAAAGCTCGTTCACTAGCGCGATAATCTGATAAATGTAGCAACCCATCAGCCGCAACTACTCCTACAAGGGTAACTTGGGGTAAGTCTAAACCTTTGGTGAGCATTTGTGTACCCACTAATAAGTCTGCTTCACCGTTGGCAAATTGGCTGATCAGGGTGCGATGTGCGCCTTTTTTGCGGGTGGTGTCGCTATCAAAACGAATTGGTTTAATGTGGGGAAATTGGCGTTGTAGTTCCTGGGTTACTCTTTGAGTACCACTACCAAAGAATTTGAGGTAGGGTGAACTACATTGAGGACAGTTTTTAGGGTGTGGTTGACCATAATTACAATAATGACATTTTAATAACTGGGGTGCGCCTTCTTCTACATGATGATAAGCCAAGGATACATCACAGTTGGGACATTCCAGCACATAACCACAGCTACGACAGGAAACAAAGGTGCTATGTCCCCGACGATGAATAAATAATATTCCCTGTTGTTTCCTTTGTTTTAATTCTTCTAAAGCTTGTTGTAGGGATCTACTAAATATTGATCTATTTCCTTCTTTCAACTCTTGACGCATATCCACTATTTCTATAGGTGGTAGGGGTTTGGAGTTGATGCGTTCAGGAAGGGAGAGGTATTGGTGATTGGTGATTGGGTTGTTGATCTCTCCCTGCTCCCTGCTTCCTGCTCCCCTGCTTTCTTTGATACTTACCCAACTTTCAAGGGAGGGGGTAGCAGAACCTAAAATTAGGGGGCAGTTTTCTAGTTCTGCACGCCATTGGGCTACTGTGCGGGCGTTGTAAGTGGGGATGGGTGAGTCTTGTTTAAAGCTGCTGTCGTGTTCTTCGTCGAGGATAATTAATCCCAGGTTGGGTAAGGGGGAAAAGATGGCGCTGCGTGTTCCTATGACTACTTGGGCTTCTCCGGTAAACATTTGTCGCCAGGTGTCGTAGCGTTCACCGTCGGAAAGGGCGCTGTGATAAACTTGCACTTTGTTACCAAAACGGGCGCGAAATCTATCTGTGAGTTGGGGTGTGAGGCCAATTTCTGGGACTAATACTAGGGCTGATTTTCCTTGGTTGAGTAGGGGGGCGATCGCCTGTAGGTAAACTTCGGTTTTTCCTGAACCTGTTACCCCATGTAATAAAATTTGAGCAAATCCGTTTAATGATTTGATGGTTTCTAAAGCATTAGTTTGGGCTGGTGTTAATAATTTGGCTTGATCCCCGGCTATTTTGGGTCCTTGTTCTCTGCGTAGTTTTTCCCGTTCTTCAATGACAATACAACCTTTTTGTTCTAATCCTCTTAAAGTAGGTAGTGTAGTTTGACATATCTCTACACACTCTGTCACCCATAATTCACCACCATGATCTCCCAGTATTTTCAATATTTCTTGTTGCCGTTTAGTGAGATTCATGTATCTTCCATGATCAACTAGCGTTACTGCTAGTTTCATTTGTGGTTTAGATTGAGTGAATTTGAAATAGCTTTCTGCCCAGTTTCTATCTATTAATTGTTTTTTTGCCCAATAAAAACCTTTGACTTGACGTTTGAGGTATTGAAAACTGTAATCTCCATCTGGTTGCGATTCAAGTATTGTCAGTATTTCTTTGGCAGCTTGAGAACGTAAAAATTCGGCTGCACCATTGGGAATATTTTCTGGTTTTAGTCGCAGACGACTTTGCGATCGCCCTAATAATCCTGGTGGTAATGCTACCCGAATGACTTGAATTAATGGTGTGTAGTAATAGGCGGCGATGCGATTCAGTAATTCCCAATAGGTGCTAGAGAAAAATTCTTTGCTGACTACATCTTGTACTTCCCGAATTTTCTCTAGTCCTAAATTTGCTGGTGGTTGGGATAATAAACGAATCGCTATTCCTCCTAACAGTTGTGTCCTCCAGGGAACTGTTAAAATATCACCCGGTTTAATATCTAAATGTTCTGGTATCTTATAAATCAATAGCTCCTTGTTAGATAGTTCATCAACTGATAATTCCTGTTCTGGTATGGCATCATTTAATAAATCTTTTTCTACTGTTTCATCAATTGCTACATTCTCTTCTGGTGTTTTATTTGTCGTCGGCGCTAAAGTTTTTGACAAATCTACCAATACTTCAATCCAAGGATAAAGATTTGTTTTGGACTGGTATGATGATCCTGGTTCAGCTACCAATAGAGAGGATAAACTTACATCCTGAATATACATAATTTTTGGCTTTTTTAATAGATATTTGCTCATCTGAATGAATCAAATTCACCAGACGCACTTAACGTTTAACTACTATTTTACTACAAACAAACTGTATTTCGCAATACTTTTATTACTCATGATAGTTGATAACTTTGTTTATATGTCATCTTATAGACAAAATAATTTCTACAATACGTGCAATAAATATTTTATGCTAACTACACAAATGAAAGTATATCCGATAATAATGAGTTGTTTTTGTCTACTAAATAGGTAGTAGAGTTTTTCCACCTATTGATAGATATTCAATAGTTTTTGTATGTGAGATGCTTTGATACAATCAAGATTGTCCGGATTTTAAGCTACCATTTTTGTAATTTGGATCATTTGGGAAGCTTTAACTTAGGAAGCTTTAACTTTTTTACTCCAAATCAAACAAAACTTCATGGAAATACATAAAAATTTAACGTATAGGGTCTTTAGATGGAATTTTTATATTTGTTAAGCTGGAGAATGTTTGAGGGGGGTTTGACATATTTGGTGATGAAGAAAAAAATTAGAAATATGTCTGCTGGTAGTGGGGAAAGATGGTATTTTGGGTGCAAAGACCATATAAATTGTATCTAGATGTAACCAAAATATGGCAGACAGATACATATTTTCTTTCCGAATCAAGAATTTTCAAGAAGATTGTATTTGGCTGGGTAAATGGGTGTATATGTCGGTAAAAACTAACTATTCTCAAACGAGCAGCTGTCACTAAATTTATGTACCAAACCAAGCAACTATCCCAAAAGGAAACTATGAATCTTGCTGAATTGGGAACAATGGAAATACTGGATAACGCTGCTGATCATGAAGAACCATCACTTGATAGTTTAGATGCAGTAGTATTTGAAGACTCTTCAATTGTGGAAAATTTGGAGTCAGATGAACGAGATGGGGATGAAATGGCAGCGGCACGTCCTTCGGGATATAATAAAACCGAACATGACGATGCTGTGGGCGCGTTTTTTAAGGAAATGGCGCGTTATCCTCTCCTTAAACCTGACGAAGAAGTAGAGTTGGCGCATAGGGTAAGATTTTTAGAAGAAGTAAAAGACTTACAAGCTGCTTTAGAAGCAGAACTGGGACACAACCCCAGCAAAAGCGAGGTAGCTGCTAAGTTTGATATGACGGAAAAACAACTGGAAAGTCGGTTGTATCAAGGTAGGGTAGCGAAGCGGAAAATGATTCGCTCTAACTTGAGATTAGTAGTATCTATTGCTAAACGATATCTTAATCGGGGAGTGCCTTTTCTAGATCTAATTCAAGAAGGGGCTATGGGTTTAAATCGCGCTACAGAGAAGTTTGATCCCGATAAGGGCTATAAGTTTTCGACTTATGCTTATTGGTGGATTCGACAGGCGATTACACGGGCTATAGCTAATGATGCCCGCACTATCCGCCTACCAATTCACATTGTTGAAAAACTCAACAAACTTAAAAAAGCCCAAAGAGAACTTAAACAAAAACTCGCTCGCAACCCGACAGAAGCGGAAATGGCCGAGTCGTTGGAAATAAGCGTTCAACAACTGCGTCAACTGCAACAACTACGCCGGCAAGCATTATCTTTAAATCACCGTGTTGGTAAAGAAGAAGATACAGAATTGATGGACTTGTTGGAAGATGAAGATAACCAATCTCCAGAAGCAAAAATGAATGAAAATATGATGCGTCAGGAGATATGGGAGGTTTTAGGTGATGTTCTCACTCCCAGGGAAAAAGACGTAATTTCTTTACGCTATGGACTGACAACCAGCGAACCCTGTACTCTGGAAGAAGTGGGGAATATGTTTAACCTTTCCCGTGAACGAGTACGGCAAATTCAAAGTAAAGCGATGCGAAAATTACGCCGTCCTCATATCGCTAAACGTTTAAAAGGTTGGTTAATTTAAGGCAGGAATCAGGAGTCATTAGTCATTAGACCTCTCCAAAATAGAATGTATTAATTTGTCATAAGTTGTAGGGGCGAAGCATTTGGGCAATAATTTAACGGAAAAATCAGACATCTAGATATCCCAAATGCTTCGCCCTGCCCCCATAAATAGGTTCCATAATTTCTTTTCTGGAGATATCTATTAGTCATTAGTCATTAGTTAAGAAAAATTACACACTTAGCTATAAACTATTTATAGACGTTGAACTATAAGCTAAAAACTAATGACTTTTGGTAGTGATTTAATGATCAGGTTTGCTGAACCTGGTGATAGTGCTGTGTTGTTTGAATTGATACAGGGCTTGGCAGAATATGAAAAATTATCTGCTGCTGTTACTGGTAATGCAGAAACATTAAACGATCATTTATTTGGTGAACGAAAATATATAGAGGCGATTTTAGCAGAAGTCGCAGGTAAAGCTGTGGGTTTTGCTTTATTTTTTCACAATTATTCTACATTTCTCACCAAGCCAGGAATTTATTTAGAAGATATTTTTGTTTTACCTGAATATCGTCGTCAAGGTATTGGTAAAGCACTGCTGACTAAATTAGCAAAAATAGCTGTTGAAAGAAATTGTGGGCGCTTAGAATGGAGTGTTTTAGATTGGAATGTTTCCGCACAGGAATTTTACCGGACTATGGGGGCTGATATTTTAGAAGATTGGCGAATTTGCCGAGTCAGTGAACCAGCAATTACTAGATTAGCGAATCAATAAACATCTTTTCACCTAAGCATTCAGCCTTCATCAGTCGATTTCCGGCAGTAAAAGCCTAATTATTAGCATTAATGTTAGCATTTTTTAGATATGAATTTTTAATTTTTAGTTAAAAAATGATTTTTTGGCTAATTAAATTTGGGTTTAATATAAATTAATATATATTCCCAACCATTGCAATAATAAGTCTTACATCTATTATGCTTAATAATTTAGTTCAATTTTTACAGTTATTCTTTTGATTTATACAAGACAATAAAAAGAGAATTATGGAGCAATTACCTCCTAATCAGCAATTGTTGTAGAGAGAACACAAAATGAGAAAGATTATTTCTGTATTACTATTAGGCATCACTATCTTCACCTTTGCCTTCATTAATCCTGCTTTCGCTGCTGACACTGGTGCTGGAGAAAAAATATTTACAGCTAATTGTGCTTCTTGTCATGCAGGTGGTAAAAATTTAGTTAATGCTGCTAAAAGTTTGAGTAAGGCAGACTTAGAAGAGTACAATATTTACTCTGAATCTGCTATTATTGCTCAAGTTACAAACGGTAAAAATGCTATGCCAGCTTTCAAAAATAATTTGTCAGCTGATGATATTGCCAATGTAGCTGCTTACGTCATGGAAAAAGCGGAAGCTGGCTGGTAAATAGATTTGTCAGTGAGTTAATAATAGTTATACCTGAAAGGGTAAGACAAGAGATTCCCAACTGTTTTGGCAGTTGGGAATAATGCTTGATAATTCAAAAATTATGAATCAGAATTACTATTTAGCGGTTGCTGAAAAAGTGATCTGTAGAGGCTAGGAAACACTGACCTTTACATAAATTTACATTTACTGCAAACCCGTGATATAAAAAGAACGTCAGGTAAATTTTGCCAAAATGACCTCCAAGTTTTACAGCTTGTCGTTTGACTGATACAACAGAATCCAAAGAAAATTATGAAGCATATTGCACCAACTCAACGATTGTTGTAGAGAGAACACGAGATGAAAAAGATAATTTCCGTATTACTGTTAGGCATAACCATCTTCACTTTTGCCTTCAGTAGTCCCGCTTTAGCAGCAGATACAGTTGCTGGAAAAGCAGTATTTACAGCTAATTGCGCTCAATGTCATGCGGGGGGTAAAAATTTAGTTAATGCTGCTAAAAGCTTGAAAAAAGAAGCTTTGGAAAAGTACGGTATGTACTCTGATGAAGCTATTATTACTCAAATTACAAACGGCAAGGGTGCGATGCCAGCCTTTGGTAAGCGCATAAAAACCGAAAACATTGAAAATGTAGCTGCTTATGTGTTGGAACAAGCAGATAAAAATTGGAAGTAATACAATTTACTTTCTGAATTGAAATAATTATTGGCGGGGCTTTTTGTCTCGCTAATTAATCCAATTATTAGATAAGTAGAAACAACTAATAAATTATAAAAACATAAACAATAATTAAAATATGGGTTTTTCGATTGTAATTGTAGAGCAGCGAGAAAAAGAAGCTAAAGCACTTAAATCTTTTTTATTTTGTAGTCTCATCGCTTCTTTAGTATTTCATATTGGGGTTTTAGCTTTAGGGATTGGCAAATTTATACAAAGAGTTTCTCAAACTCAAGAAGAACCAATTGAAATCACAATTGTGGAAACTGTTCCGGAAATAATAGCCAAACCACAAGAGATAAAAAACTCTCAACCAAAGATAAATTCTGCTAGTGGTGGTAGTGGTGGTAGTGGTGGTAATAACAATTTTAAAAGTTCTCTTCCAGAAAAAACTACCTTGAGCGTGAGTAATGCTGCTATTCAACCTGTAGTTAAACAAACCCAACTGAAAACTACTCAAAATTTTGTTGTCAAACAACGCCAAACACTAACTATTCCTGAAAAGACGATAACACAACCAAGTTTAACAACTACACCTATTACTAAAACTATTCCTGAACCGACGATAACACAACCAAGTTTAACAACTACACCTATTACTAAAACTATTCCTGAACCGACGACAACACAACCAAGTTTAACAACTACACCTATTGCTAAAACTATTCCTGAACCGACGACAACACAACCAAGTTTAACAACTACACCTATTTCAAAAATAACTGAAAAAATAACTGAAAAAGTAGAAACTGAAACAACCACTCAACCCACAGTTGAACAACCTGAACAAACTGTCATACCAGATACAAAACTTTCAAATGTTCCAGCACCAAAGTTAATAACTCCTAGCAGTGTTAGTGTTAGTTCCAACAATACTTTTACTACTTCATCTAGTCAAAATAGTTTAAGTAATTTAGGTAATCGTTTGCGGTCTGGTTTAAGTAAAGGTACAGAAAATGGGACTGGAAATGGTGAGGGTAGCGGTACTGGAGATGGTATTGGAAATAGTGCAGGTAAAGGTACTGGAAATGGCACTGGAAATGGTATTGGAAATGGTGCAGGTAAAGGTACTGGAAATGGTATTGGAAATGGTGAGAGAAATATTGCGATCGCACCAAAACCACGTCCTGTCAATGGGACAAAATTAAATCGTGCAGATTGTATTAGATGTGATATCAAATATCCCGATAAAGCCAGAAGGCGGGGTATAGAAGGTCGTGCTGAAGTTGCTCTTGATACGGATATTAATGGTAATGTTACCTTTGTGCGGTTAATTCGTTCTAGTGGTGATAGTGAACTAGATGAAGCTGCTCAACAAGCTGTACAAGAGTGGAAATTAACACCTTTAGATGGTGGTAGACAAGGTGTGAGAGCATCAATTAATTTTGCGATCCAAGGGTCACAGCGTCATCGTCAAATCAAAGAAAGACAAAGAGAAAGACAGAGAGAAGCTTCTCAACCAAAACCAAAAATTACCAATCCTCAAGAATCTACATCTTCACTAGAACCAGTCAAATCTGATACAGAAAATCAGGTTGATGAAAGTAAAACCCAGGAAGTAACACCACCTGATTCTACCTCTTCTGAGTCTAATAGTGATTCAGAAAATAATTAGGTGATCTGAAATATGACAGCTTGTCTTTTGACAGTTTTTATATAAACAGAGAGAATACCTACATTTGTTTTTACCAAGTGTGAGTTGAGAAAGATGAATAATAATTTTGTTTTCCTGCCAGTTTTTTTACTGAGTTTACTGGTAGCTTTTCCTGCTGTCGCTAATAATAATAAAACTAAAGATCAGGTAGTAAATTCAGATATTCCTAGTTTAAATGAAATTCAACTACCTGCCACAAATGCGAACTTATTAACTCAACAACCTGCGGAAACCGAAGTTAAAAAAAACACAGAAACAGATTTAAGTCCTACAGAACCTACAGAGGATACAGATATTTCCATTGAAGCGATAGGAGAAAAAGACGCTTTACCCGAATCTACACCAACTCATGTAATTGAAAAAGAAGAAATCGCAAAACAAGGTGCTACTAGCGTTGCTGATGTTTTAAAAAAAATGCCTGGTTTTGCTATTAATAATGTGGGACATGGTGCTGATATTCACACCGGAACATATTATCGCGGTGCTTCGATTAATCAATCTGTATTCTTAATTAATGGCAGACCATTTAATAATGATATTAGCACCTATCATGGTGGAACTGACTTAAATAGTATTCCTGTGGAGGCAATTGAAAGGGTAGAATTATATAGCGGTGCGGCTTCATCTTTATATGGTTCTTCGGCTTTTGGTGGGATTGTAAATATTATCACCAAAGAAGGTTTTAGGAAACCAAAATTAACTGGTAGTGCAGAATTTGGATCTTTAAATTTAAATAATCAACAGGTTACTTATTCTGGTTCTGCTAATAAAGTCAAATACAATTTCAGTTTTGAAAGATTCTTTATAGACAACCGTTATCGTGTTCCTGTGGGTGCAGCAAATCGTAATCCTGCGGATGGTTATTTATTTAATGCTGATACTGCCACCAGTACCTATTTTGGTAGTATTGGTTTAGATTTAGATGCTAAAAATTCTGTGAATTTAGATGTTACTGCTCTTAGCAGTCGTCGGGGATTAATTTATTTTGGTTTTCCTTTACAAAGAGATAGATTAGATCATGATAGTTTAAATATTGGGTTATCCTGGAAAACTCGACTGGGTAAAGATAACGATTCAAATTTAACAACTACTATCGGTTATAATCAAAATTACTTTAGTACATACGGACCAACGGGACCAGGAGGAATTTTTTACCGCACGGGAATTTTAGATACTAAACAAATTACTACTAGGGTAGATCATGAGTGGAAACTGAGCGACAATAATCAATTGCGTTGGGGTTTAGATTTAAAAAACACTGATTTAATAGGTGATGTGTTGAGTACAAACCCTGCTCTTGCTGCGGAAAATGAAAAGGAAGATAGAAGTGTTTTAAATACGGCTTTGTTTGCTGTGAATACTTGGAAAATTAGTGATGATTTTCTGATTGATTTGGGTTTAAGACAAAGCTTTGATAGTCAGTTTGACAGTTATTTCAATCCCAGTGTTGGTTTCCGTTATGGAATTAATTCTGTAGTTGCTGTGCGTGGAAGTTGGGCGGGGGCGCAACGTAATCCTGGTTTAGATCAATTATATGTTTTTGACACTGTTCATAATTGGAAACCAAACCCAAATTTAAAACCAGAAACTGGTTCTACTTGGACTGCGGGAGTGGATTTTAATTTATCTAGTAGTTTGCTGGCGCAGTTGACTTATTTTGGTAGTAGTTTAGATAATCGCTTGGGAATTATTGCTGGTAGATGGGAAAATGTGGGTTTGGTAGATACTAATGGTTTAGAAGCTGCTTTGCAATTAAAATTAGCTCGTGATTGGTCTACTTTTATCAACTACACTTATACAGATGCCGAAATTAAAACGGGAAGGGAAACAGGTTTACAATTAGGTTTGATTCCTTATTCTTTGCTGCAAGGTGGAATTGGTTATCAAAAGCATGGATGGGAAGCTAATTTGTATCTGACTTATAATAGTGGTACTCGTCGGGCTGTGTTTGCTAATACCGCTGCTGGTGAGAGACCTACAGATTTTTCACCTTCTTTTGTAAATTTAGATTTGAGTGGTCGTATTCCTGTGAGTCAAAATTTAGGATTGACTTTTTACTTGGAAAATTTGTTCGGTGAACAATATGAAAAGGTGAATCGTATCTATAGTCCTGGTTTTACTTTTCGTTTGGGGTTAACTTCTAGTATATAGTTGATTTTTAGATTCCCCCAACCCCCTTAAAAAGGGGGGACTAAATTCTTTAAAGTCCCCCTTTTCAATGAGGTTTTAGGGGGATCTGAAAATATTTGATACATCATGAGAGACTTTTCAAACATCCTCTAAGAAGCTACCAGTTGATGTAACTCTTCTGGTGTTAAGTGAGAGTGTACAACTTTTCCATCACGAAACCAAACAATGCGATTGGTTTGACTAGCAACTTCCGTTTCATGAGTCACCATCACAACTGTAATTCCCGTGCTATTTAATTCACCAAAAATATCTAAAACTTCTTGAGTTGTGCGAGAGTCTAAAGCACCGGTAGGTTCATCTGCTAAGAGTACAACAGGACGGTTGACAATTGCACGAGCGATCGCTACTCTTTGTTGTTGTCCTCCTGATAACTGAGTAGGTTTATTATTTAAACGTTTTTCTAACCCTACTTTTATTAATGCTTCCGCAGCACGTTCTTTTCTTTCACTGGGTTTTACCCCAGCATAAACCATTGGTAACATCACATTTTCTAAAGCTGTAAGTTGGGGTAATAAATGAAATTGTTGAAATACAAAACCCAGCTTTTTATTTCTAATGTGTGCTAAGTCCTGATCATTCATTTGGGCAACATTGACATTATCTAAATAATAATTACCAGAACTAGGACGATCTAAACAACCGACAATATTCATCGCTGTAGATTTTCCCGACCCAGAAGGACCCATAATGGCACAATATTCACCTTCATGAATAGATAAGTTGATATCATTTAATGCTTGTACTTCTGTTTCCCCCATTCCGTAGACTTTAAATATATTTTCTAAACGGATAATTTCTGATTTTGGTTCAGAGTTAGGAGAAAGAGAATCATGAATAGTGAGAGTGTTAGACATAGAGATTTAATTTTCTAATGATTAGTTTACAAAAGTAGTTTTTTGTAATTACAATATTATAATAGAACTCTTGCAGAATTCATTGATAATTTGTAAATCCTTAAATCCTGGAAATCTTGATTCAGACATTTTCAATTACTCACGCACTCCTCAACGCCACAATAGGATCAAGTTGTGCAGCACGACGCGCAGGAACAACCCCAAAAAATAAACCAATACCCCCAGAAATACCCACCGCCATACTAATAGAAACAAAAGAAATACTTGCTTCTAAAGGACTTACAGCAGCGACTAACATTATACCCCCAACTCCCACAGCAGTACCAACTACACCACCAATGACAGAAACAATAACTGCTTCAATCATGAACTGAAGTAAAATATCTTGTTGGGTAGCACCTATCGCTTTTCTTAAACCAATTTCTTGGGTACGTTCAGTTACAGAAACCAACATAATATTCATAATTCCAATACCACCAACAAATAAGGAAATAGCCGCAATTCCTGTTAACATAATTGTCAAAGCACCGGAAATTTGACCGACTGTTTCTAAAGCATCTTTTTGGGTACGAATAGTAAAGTCATTTTCCCCCACTAATTTATGTCTTTGTCGCAGTAAATTAGTAATTTGAAATTCTGCTGCATCCACACTATCAGCATCTTTAGCAGAAGCAACAATATAAGTTACTTCTAAACCATAAGGTGAGGTTTTACCCACTAAACGATTTGCTGCTGTCATAATGGGCACTAATGCAGAATCATCATAATTTACACCCAAATTTGAACCTTTTTCTGTTAAAACACCAATTACTTGAAAGCTGGTATTTTTGATTCTAATTGGTTGACTAATAGGATTTTTATCACCAAAAAGTTTTTCTTTTAATTTCCCACCTAAAACCACAACTTGGTTACTGCGCTTCATATCTATGTCGGTGAAAAATCTTCCTGTTGCTACTTCAAAATCACGTACTTTCAAAAAACTAGGAGTTGTACCAATAATATTCACATTGGTATTTCTGTTTTTATAAGTAACAACCTGTCTACTATTTAATTCTGCTGTTGTTTCTGCTATGGTCGGTACTTGAGTATCAATTGCATTCGCATCTTCTAAAACTAAAGTTCTCACAACATCCCTAGAAACTCGCTGAACTTCTTCATTACCAGGAATCACAAATACAACATTTGGACCCAAGGAATTTAATTGGTCAGATACAAATTTTTGTCCACCTTCACCAATACCAATCATCGCAATTACTGAGCTATTGCCAATAATAATCCCCAGCATTGTTAAAACACTTCTCAGTTTATTAGATATCAGGGTTTTACCTGCCATTTGTACACTTTCTAGAAAATTCATAAGACGTTTGATTTTGGATTTTAGATTTTGGATTTTCAGAATTATTCTTCTTTCTCTATTTAACTCCTAACTCCTGTAAGGGCGAAGCATTCGGGCGATAAATTATCAATTTTTATCACAGGTTATTTTCCGAATGCTTCGCCCCTACGACTCCTAACTCCTGTCACCTATTTTTTCTCTTTTTTAATCTTGTAATCTTTTGGAGGATTAATAAATATTAAATCACCTGTTTTTACACCCTCTAAAACTTGAGTTTCATTTTTAATTTGTGTACCAATAGTAATTTCTCGAAGCTGGGGTTTATTATTTTCATCTGGTACTAATACCCCTGTTTTGCCATTTTCCGTGAGAATAGCGACAGTGGGTATAGTTAAAGCGTCATTAATGCGATCGCCCAAAAATGTCACATCCACATTTAAACCAGAACGCAATTTATCCACACCACTATCAATATTTATCCGCACCTGAAATGATGTTACACCTTGTTCTACAACTGCTTCAGGAGCAATTAAACGTACACTCCCTTTAAACACCTGATCAGGATAAGCATCAGCGACAATTTCTACTTCTTGTCCTTGTTTAATTCTCCCAATATCAGTTTCAGGAACATTCGCCAAAATTTCTAAACCTCTAGCTAAAGCAATAATTGAAGTGGAAGTAGCAGAAGCATTACTAGAAGCAGAAATAGCAGGACTAACATAACCTCCTAATGTGGCATATCTTTGGGTAACAATTCCAGAAAAGGGAGCGCGGATAATTGTATCTTCTAACTGTACTTGTTGCTGTCTTAATTGAGCATTGGCAGCTGTTACAGCTGCTCTCAAACGAGCAATTTCTTCAGGACGACTACCATTTTCTAACTTTCGCAATGCTTCCCTTTCTTGGGTAACAACTGCTTGTTGTCTTTTGATATCTTCATCACGGTTTCCAGCTTTTTGCAAAGATAATCGCTTTTTTGCTTCTTCTAAACTGGCTTTTGCTCTTCTATCTTCAGTAATGTACTGGTCTAAAGTATCTTGAGAAATAGCACCTTCTTTAGCTAAAGCTTGGTAACGCTTTACCCTGGATTGAGTTAGTTCTACCTGAGCGTTAGCAGCATCTACAGCCGCCCTAGCTTGATCAATTTCCTGCGAACGATTACCAGCACGAATTACAGCTAGTTGAGCTTGCGCTTGTGCTAATCTCGCTTTTGCTTGGGCAATTTCTTCAGGACGACTCCCTGCTTCGCTTTCTGCTAGTTGTGCCTTGGCCTGTTCTAAGTTAGCTTGATACTGAAGTATCCGCATCTTGATTTCGGAATTATCCATGCGGGCTATAATTTGCCCCTTTTGGACTGTTTCTCCCTGTTCAACGTTTAATTCTGCTAATAATCCCGGACTTTTCGGGCTAATATTCACGCTTTGTACTGGTTGCACTTTCCCACTCGCTGTAATTCTCACTGTGACGCTTTTTGCTTCCACGGGAACAGTGAGTTGAGAAATGTCTTGTTTGCTGTTTTCCCGGTTTACTACTTTTAGGACTGTTGTTGTCCCCACAACGAAAACACCAGCAGCGACTAAACCCATCAGCCAGCGTAATGGATACTTAACTTTTTTGCCTATCAGTGGAATTTCTGTGTAGCTAGTCATATTATTATTTGCCTTCTTATTTGTCTAAAATTTCGTAAATTACCCAATTTATCAAGTTTTGATCTCAATACTAAACAATCTTTTGCTATTAACTGACAAATAACTAAGATGAATAGATGTAAGTTCTTATTTATACTAAAAGTTTAGAGAATGGTGCGCCCTCACATCATAGGGTGAATTTTACTGGTGTTGAGGAAAGACGAAACGTGGGTGTAATCACTAATCACCAATCTCAAACCACAACAATAAAATGTAAGTAATCACTTATTAATTGATAATTGACAGTTGATAATTGACAATTGTTTCATTCAAGGTTTAACACCTCCTCTTTACAGGGTAAAAAAGCCAAAAATTCCGCTTTTTCAAGACTCTGACTTTCAGGGAAAGGTAATTGTCAATTGTTCATTGTTAATTGTCAATTGTTCATTGTTAATTGTCCATTGTTGAATAATTGCCCAAATTAATTGGCTAAAAATATTACACTCACTTGTGCAATTAATATTGAGATTAAGTAGGTGAAATTCCCTGCCAAACTATCTCTATGAGATTCTGGACAAATAAGAGTTCATCTGTAGGTCGTTCTCCTGTGGGGTGTATATGCTCTAAGAAAACATAATTCATCAGTGATCCTAACAATATCATAGCAATAGTTTGGGGATCGCAGGGGCGCAGTCTTCCTTGTGCTATTTCCCTTTCTAGAAAATTGGTAAATGTTTTCAAATCTCGGCTAGGTCTAGAATCTGCGCGATTGAACATTTCTGGGATTAAATTACCACGCGATCGCAACATCATCAAACGTGGCATTACTTGACGATTAAATTCTAGAATCTCTAGACTCAAATCTATAAGATTTTGTTTCAGATTTCCTTTTCCCACCAAAGCGTCAAGTTTCTTTCCCCAAGGTGATTTTTCAGGAATACCCATTGATGCAAAGAAAAGTTCTTCTTTAGTGGAAAAGCGTTTGAAAATAGACGCTTCTGAAATTCCAGCTTTTTGAGCAATTTCCAAGGTTGAAGCCCCAAAACCTTGCTCAAGAAATATTTCACGGGCTGCATCTAATATTTGCTCATTGGTAATTTTTGGTGTCCGTGGCATAAATAAGTATGTTATTACTTATTAATATAACAAATTTTCACAATTAATGTCAATTGGGAATTGGGTTATTCATCCAATCACCAATCACCAATCACCAATCACCACTATTCTGTAAAATTTACCTGTCGTCTACAGTGGAAATCGTCTAAGCTAACGGTAAAGATAAATTGATTTGTGGCTAAGAGGCGGTAGTGTGCCAAAACACCTTAATTTTATTTCTTTTCTAATTGTCTGTGGTTTATGGAATCTGCCCCAAGCAGTTCACGCACAGGCGCTAATACCTCATACAGTAGAGATTGATACAGCTAAGTTAGAGAAGCAGGGTTTGAGCTTGGCTCAAGAAGCTGCTCAATTAGCTCAGTTTCAGCAAATTGATATGGCCTTGCCAAGAGCGAGGCTGGCGACTCAACTAGCTCCTAAAAATGATAAAGTATGGTTCCTGTTAGGTGGATTACATCTGCAAACAAAAGAGTTTGATGCAGCGATCGCAGCTTTGAAAAAGGCACAAACTCTCAATCCCAAAAATGCGGATGTTCTTTTTGCTATAGGTTCAGCTAATTTTCAGAAAGAAAATTATCAAGCTTCAGCCAACTATTATCAAGCTGGGTTGAAGTTACAACCCAATGATCCAGAAGGGTTGTTTGATCTGGGTAATGCTTATTATATGCTCGGTCGTTTACCAGAGGCGATCGCCAAATTTAATGAATCTGTATCCCAGGATAAAAAATTCTGGCCAGCAGTTAACAACATTGGCTTAATTAAATACGAACAAGGGGATGTTGAAGGCGCAATAAAGAAATGGCAAGAGGCAATTGCTATTGACAAAAAAGCAGCAGAACCTTTATTAGCACTAGCAGTAGCACTGTATACTAAAGGCGATAGCCAACAAGGTTTAGCAATAGGGCAAGAAGCACTCCGCATAGACCAACGCTATGCAGAATTAGACTTTCTTAAACAAAACCTTTGGGGTACACGCCTGTTACTAGATGCCAAAAAGTTCTTGGATTTACCTCAAATGCAATCAGCCCTATATCCACAGGAAGATGTAATCATCCCCGATCCACCGACTGCACAGTAGATTCTTTCCCAAAATACAAATATTGCCAAATCTTGATGGGTGAACGTTGCTAATATCAGTTATCAATACTCAAAGCTAGTTTTTGGGGAGAAGTTCCATGATTTGCTCAACAAATTGCTGATGGTCAACAACTGGTTTTGAGATGTAGCCATCAGCACCACTTTGTTTAAGAAAGTTCTCGCGGTCGCCTTCCATAGCGTGTGCAGTCACTAAAATCACAGGTAAATTTGCGGTTTGTGGGTCAGATTTTAACATTTGTGTAATTTTGATACCATCAACAGACTTGCCTTGATAAATACTACGTGACAGAGAAACATCCATTAAAATCAAATCAGCTTCCCCAGCTTGGGCAATTTTTATTACTTCTTCCACATCTTCCGTGTGTTTTACCCCCAAGCCACCACGTTTGGTCAAAATCTTGGAAAAAACACGAGCATTAATCAGATCATCTTCGACAATCAAAACTGTTTTCATGAGAATTTAAGAATTTAAATTAGGGTGAATATGGGAGGATTACAAGCAATATTGGATTTCTGCTTTGGGATTTTCGATGGGAAAGTGTTGATGGTTAAGGTGTTTCCACAATTTGAAACAGTATAACCGCTACCAATTTGGTATAAGACGTTATGCAGCAAATAATATTTGCCACCCGTTTAATAATCAATGTGTATCCCCAACATCAAGGATAATACTACGGTTTTTTATCCTCTGAGAATCAAGATTGTGTGAGGAATGCTATTTCATTGGTAATGCTGTGGTTGTTACAGTGGTAAGTTACAGCGATTTTTGTATAGTTAGAATTCAGGGAAAAAACTCATGGCACAACAGTTAAACCTTCTCTCCACGGGACAGGTAATTCCAACACCCCTGCACACCGAGATGCAACGGTCTTATCTAGAATATGCCATGAGTGTGATAGTTGGGCGAGCATTACCGGACGTGCGTGATGGCTTAAAGCCTGTGCATCGGCGGATTTTGTATGCCATGCACGAACTCGGTTTAACACCAGATAGACCTTATCGCAAATGCGCTCGCGTAGTTGGTGACGTATTAGGTAAATACCATCCCCACGGGGATCAAGCTGTTTATGATGCTTTGGTCAGGTTAGTACAAGATTTTTCCAGCCGTTACCCCTTACTAGCCGGACATGGTAATTTTGGCAGTGTGGATAATGACCCACCAGCAGCAATGCGTTATACAGAGACGCGCCTTGCACCAGTGAGTCATGAAGGAATGCTGGCAGAAATTGGCGAAGAAACTGTAGAATTTATCGGAAATTTCGATAATTCACAACAAGAACCCACAGTATTACCTGCTCAGTTACCATTTCTCTTACTTAATGGCTGTGCTGGTATTGCTGTGGGAATGGCTACAAATATTCCACCCCATAATTTAGGGGAAATAGTCGATGGTTTAATAGCTTTAATTGATAATCCAGATTTAAAGGATGAGAAGTTATTTGAGCTAATTCCTGGACCTGACTTTCCTACAGGTGGGGAAATTGTTGGTAACTCAGGCATTCGAGAAGCATACACTACCGGTAAAGGTGGGATCGTTCTCCGGGGTGTAGCTACCCTAGAAGAAGTTATGCCAACTAGGGGAAGTAAGCGCCGGACAGCGATTATCGTCACAGAATTACCGTATCAAGTGAATAAAGCTGGCTGGATTGAAAAAGTCGCTGATTTGGTCAATCAAGGTCGTTTACACGGCATTTCTGATTTGCGAGATGAGAGCGATCGTGAAGGAATGCGAGTAGTCATTGAACTCAAACGCGATACCAACCCCCAGGATGTCCTCCAACATCTCTACCACCAAACAGCCCTACAAACTACCTTTGGCGCAATTCTTTTGGCTTTGGTGGATGGACAACCCCGCCAGTTAAGCTTGCGGCAAATGTTACAGGAATTTCTCAATTTCCGAGAACATACCCTTAATCGTCGCTACAGTTATGAGTTAGGTAAAGCTGAAAATCGTTTAAATATCGTCACTGGTTTATTAACAGCTTTATCTAACTTAGATGAAGTAATTGCTATTTTAAGGCAAGCTACCGATGGTAGTACAGCCAAAATGACTCTTTGTAGCCAATTAGATTTGAGTGAAGTACAAGCGGATGCCATTTTAGCCATGCCATTACGCCGTCTCACCAGTTTAGAACAACAAAATTTACAGCAAGAATTTAGTGACCTCAACGCGCAAATTACCTCATTGCGGAGATTACTGGAAGACCGACGGGAATTACTGAAGTCTTTGAAAAAGGATTTGCGAACTCTCAAACGCAAATATGAAGATGCTAGAAGAACTAAAATTTCTTCCATCAGCGATATCCCAGTTAAACAAGAAAAGGGCAAAACAGAAACAGAGGAAAATTCCAAATCTGAACAACCCTCAGAAGAAGCTATTTTAGAATTTACTCAACGCGGTTATGTACGTCGTCTTTCTCCTCATGGGAAGAAGCCAAAAACTGAAAACAGTTTGCATGAAAATGACTTCATTATTCAAACAGCGGTAACTGATACCAATCAAGATTTGCTCATCCTCAATACTGGGGGCAAAGTTTACCCTGTGAAGGTGGGAGATATTCCCGCCACAACTGGACGTTCTCCACGGGGAACACCATTAATTACCATGCTTACCAGTACGGCTCAAGCCAATGTAGAAGGTATTGTTAGCCGCTTTGTGCTGCCAGAAGATCCTGAAATTAATCAAATTGTACTGCTGACAAAACAAGGGCGCATTAAGCGTCTGGCTTTGGAGGAATTTGCTAATCTCAGTCGGCGCGGAATTACGATTTTAAAACTCAAAGATAATGATGAATTGTCTTTTACTGAGTTTACCACCACAGGTCAACATCTGATTTTAGCTAGTTCTGGCGGCCGCTTGTTGCGATTTGCCGTTAATGATGAACAGTTACCTCTTATGGGACGTGCGGCAATGGGTTTACAAGCTTTTCGCTTGGTAAAAAATCAGCAAATGGTCGGCTGTGCGAATGTTGGTAAAGATGATCAGTTATTGCTGGTTACTCAAGAAGGATACGCCAAGCGAATACCCGCCAGCAATTTAAGAGCAGCTAATCGTGGTGATTTAGGTCTACAAATCCTCAAGTTTCATAACAAAACTGATCATTTGGCGGGAATGGTACGTGCTATCTCTGGTACAGAGGTGGTAATAGTTACTAACAAGGAGCGAGTGGTCAGAATACCTGTGGACTCTGTGCCGATGCTAGATAGAGATGCTAAGGGTGAAAGTGTTTTACAAGTCAATCGAGATGAGGTAATTATCAGCGTTTTTGAGGTGCGATCATAAATTTAGAAGTTTAGCTTGGAAGTTCAGGGTGACAACATTCTTGTCACCTGTTGGCTAATCAATTTATAAGATTTGTTAAATTATGTTCACAAATCTCTACACAAACATAAATCAATATTGCATTTCTGAAAAAAATTGTGTCTCCTAACCATCCTGTTAATGCTGGTACGTCTGGTACTGGTTGGGAAATATTTGGTACAGGTAAGGAATAGGCGGTGAGAATTTCTGGTTTTACTTGTGCTAATAAGGTGGAAGTTGGTATTCCCC
>NZ_BJCE01000090.1:0-20096 GCF_005402885.1 Sphaerospermopsis reniformis | reverse complement strand
AGTGTGCATTTTTTGGGATTTCAAGAGATGGCAAAGAAATTTTCAAATCTCCTCCTGACTCCTGACTCCTGACTCCTGACTCCTGACTCCTATGCCCTCACGGAAAGACTTTCTCAGCAACCCCTATCTAGATTATTATGGTTTTTGCGGGTATCTTTCATGACTTTACAAACATCCTTTTAGGGCTGGAGTGATTTTACAGGCAACTTAGTACCGCATCTTTTACAATATTCTGCATCTGCATCATGAAAACCTAAACCGCAACTAGAACAAACATTTTCTACCTGATTCGCGGTTTTCACCAACCGTTTAATTAAATCACCTACCTGCCAGGGAATCAAAGCAACTCCTGTTAAAATCATCAATACTGTGAGCAAACGTCCTAATTCAGAAATGGGTGTTAAATCTCCAAATCCTACCGTTGTCATTGTTACAACTGAAAAATAAAAGGCATCTAAAAAAGTGCCAAAGTTTTGTGGGTTAACTGGATGCTCAACTTGATAAATTAAGCCTGAATATACAAAGATGATGGCAAATAAAGTAAATAATATCCGCGTAAAAATTACGCCATCTTCGTTGCTAATAGTACCAAATAAAAATTTACTATCTATAAACCTCAGTAAGCGCAAAATGCGGAACCATCGCAATAAGCGGATAAATCTAATATCTACAAAACCAATTAAAGATGGTAAAATAGCCATTAAATCAATAATTGAATAAAAACTAAAAATATATTTAAGTTTATTTTCTGAACTCCATAAACGTAGTGCATACTCTATGGTAAAGATTATTAATATGCAAGTATCTAATGCTCTTACTTCTAAACGAGCATCACGAGAAATATTATAAGTTTCCGCTACGAAAATTCCCGATGATAATAAAACTAAAGACGCAATTGTTAAATTAATTGCTTTCCCAATTGGAGTTTCTAAGTCTGTTAAGTAAAATTCTATTTTAGCTCGATTTAATAACATAATATCATCAAAAAAATAACTAATTTATAAGAAAAACGCCAAAAATGTGCTATTATAAAGAATAATCCTATTTAAATTTCCTGTAAAGATGAACCAAGAATCCCAAGAATATTTTATGAGTCTGGCCATAGAAGAAGCAAAAAAAGGAGATGTGCCCTATGGTGCGGTGATAGTTAAAGATAATCAAGTAGTTGCAGTAGCTTATAATACTGTCAGTAGAGACAGTGATCCATCAGCCCATGCGGAAATTAATGTTATTCGTAATTTAACCGCTAAACTGAAAAATCCGGCTTTAGATGGTTATTCTATATATACCACAGGTGAACCTTGTCCCATGTGCGCTAGTGCTTGTGTATGGACGGGGATATCAGAAATTATTTATGGTGCTTCAATTGCAGATTTAATTGCTATAAATCAAGGACAAATTAATATATCTTGTGAAGAAGTTATCGCTAAATCATTTAGAAATATCAAGGTAACAAAAGGAATTTTAAGGCAGGAATGTCTAAAATTATTTGCATAAAAAAAGCCCTATAGCAATCCTGAGCAGTTTGTGAGAAAATACGGAAATAGGAAAAAAGTAAATTTGAGAACTGGGGTGTGGGCTACAAATGTGGATACAATTATTAGAGGATTTTATCAAAAATAGTCAAGAGCCACGTGAGATTAAGCGAGCTACAGCAGTAAAAATGTTGCTACGTGGATATAAACATGAGGAGATAATGCCAATATTAGATGTCTCATCACCTACAAGAAAGCGTTTTTTCAAAAGGGAATTGATGGTTTAAAACTCAAGTACAAAGGAAGTAAAGGATTTCTTTCTAATATTCAACGTGCCGAGGTAATGGAATGGTTGCAAATTAAAGAAAAATGGACATTGAATGAATTAGAGTATCATATAGCCTCAAAATATGGAGTGACATTCGCCTCAAAACAAAGTTACTACGAGATATTTGATGCTGCTAATATTAGCTGGAAGAAAACACAGGCAAATAATCCAAAATATAACCAAGAATTAGTGGACTCAAAAAAAAAGAGATTTGTGAGTTGTTGGAGACGCGAAGAGCGGAAATAGAGGCAGGAGAGCTAGTAATATTTATGGTTGACGAATGTCATTTATTATGGGGAGATATATGTGGTTATGTCTGGGGAAAACTTATCGCCAGTACATTTTTTACCAATTATCAAGAATAACTAACTCGAAAAATCTAATTCATTCTCAATCCTGTATTCAACTCTGTTCCCTATTCCCTATTTCCTGCTATAACATCAGGCTATGGAATAGGTTTATTTATAGTTTCAGATAGCTTAATTTTATGGATAGCAAAATGCCATATTAAACCCATACCAATTAAACCAAAACTGATTAACCATATCTGCCACTCTATCCAAAAAGCTAAAAACAGACAGGATAACAAAGCTATCCAGCTTAACCATTTAGGATACAATCGTTCTTCATCACTTAATTTTAAGGCTGCTAAACTAACAATAACACAACGGTATAAACCACCAAAAGCACCAAAAGACCAAGTAGTTTTCACATTACCTGTTAAAACCAAAAGCATAATCACGGCACAGATAAAATATACTGCCCAATAAGGTGTAGTCTCAGAACTATTTAACTTGGCCATAAAGTTGGGCATATCTCCCCGTCTTCCCATTGCTAATAGTAGGCGAGATAATCCCAGAATAATACTGAGGAGGACACTAAGCATAGCAGTAGTAGCCCCAATTGCTAATATCTTAGATGCGCCTGGAATACCAAAACTTAAAGCTACTCTTTCTAAAGAAGCTGTTTGTGCTGTTGTATCACTTAAAGCATCTGCACCAATAGAACCTAAACTAACTATTGCTACTCCTACATACAGGACTAGAGTAATGAAAATTGTCAATAAAATTGCTTTAGGGATGTTTTTACGTGGTTCTTTGATTTCTTCAGCAACCATAGCAATACGAGCAGCACCATTATAAGCAACAAACATTAAAGCAGTAGATTCTAGCAAATGTTGGAGCAAATTACCTGAATTTTCTGGAATAAAAGTTAAATATTCAAATCCTGTACTAGCATGAACAAATAACCCAGTAACTATTAAGAAAAACAGGGAGAAAATGGTGATAAAAACTGTTATTGTTGTCGCTATCTTAGAACGCTTCATCCCTCCAAGCACAACTAAGGTAAGTATGACAACAGCAACTTCAGCAACAGGTACAATTAACCCTTTGTCAAATAGTCCTAAGGCATTAAGGAAATAGCCAGCAAAACCAAGAGCCGCCGTGGCTGCAACAGCAGTTTTACCTAACAGATAAATCCAGCCACCAGTAAATCCTAGCCAATGGTTGAGATATTTATAACCATATTCATAAATTCCTCCACTAACGGGATGATTTGCTGCTAGTTGAGCCAGATTCAAACTATTACAAGCTGATAATAATCCAGCTAAAATTAATGCAAAAATTACAGCCAAACCAGATAGTCCAGCAGCTATACCAAGACTAACAAAAATACCTACACCGATAACTGAGGCTAGTCCAATAATGGTAGTATCAAACCAACCTAATTCTCGTTTCATTTCATGCTGAAGTTTTGTCTCTGAATCTGACATATAGTAGTCCGGTTTGATTTCTAAATTTATTTGTGTGGGCAGGGTAGAGGAAGGAGCAGGAAACAGGAAATAAGGTTTTCAGTATTTTTTTGAGTTGAAAGTCCCTAAGTCCATAGATGAGAAGAAACATAAACATTACCAGAAAATAATAACCGGGCTGTTCGGATCACCCCTGCACGCTCAATGACTATTTCTGATCCTTCCTGATGAATAACTAAGGAAATTTCTAGTTTTCCCGAAGGATGCTCAATAATGATATTTTGCTGCTGGGAGTCTGTCACTTTGGCAATACCATCAGCAACAGAACCTGGCAGTAAAGTGGAGGAGGCCACGCATATAGCACCAGTGACAGCATGAGCAGCATGACAAGTATCTGGAACAAAGTAGCGGGAAGTAATACTACCTCCCTGACGTGGTGGGGCAATAATGGCGAATTTGGGAATTACACTGTTGGCAACATTACCTAATCCCATTCTTTCACCTGCCAAACGACGAATTACCTCGATCTTCTGCAAAAAAGCAGTATCAGCATCCAATTCTGTCTTAGTTTCATAACCTGTTTTACCAAAAGCTTGAGCTTGTGCGATCGCCATTGGTACGGCAACATCAATACAGGTGACTTGTACTCCTTCAATTTCTTCACTTGTATAACCAGTGGGTAGAAGTTTACCCGTCTTAGAACCAACAATTTTCATGAAGTTGAGTAAAATCGGTGCTGCTGAACCAGGTACACCATCAATGACTGTATTACCTTCGTAAGTTACCTGACCACCGGGTGTACACACCACAGCTTCAATGAGTGAACCTGTGTTAACGGCATGAATCTTAACTGTAGTTTTGCCATCTACAGCTGCAACCAAATTTCTTTCTATTGCAGCTGGTCCAACACCTGCCAGAATATTACCACAGGAGGGTGCAAAATCAACTTTTGGCTGAAGTACGTTGACCTGGGCAAATAAGTAATCTACATCTGCCCATAGATGTTGAGATGGCGATAGGATTGCTACTTTACTGGTAAGAGTTGTACCACCACCAATACCGTTAATTTGTCGTTCATCTGGCGAACCCATCACCGCCAAGAGAACATTGTTTCTTGATATTTCATCACTGGGTAGATCCTGTTTGATAAAATAGGGTCCCCGTGATGTTCCACCACGCATAAACAAACAAGGTATTCCTATTTGCATTTACAATAAATTAATTTACAACTGCTAATGTTCTTAAAATGTCTCCAGAATTTCCTATTGGCGGTAAAGTCCGTGTCGTCACATTACCACCATACATTAAAACTGCTGACCCCATGCCCATGTTACGTCCTCCTGATGTGATTAGCGTCGGTGAAGAAGGTATAGTTATTGACCGCCGTCCTGGAGGATATTGGGGTGTACGTTTTGCTAGAGGTACTTTCCTCATGGATAGTCAATATATTGAAAGTACAGAAAATCCGCTGAGATAAGGGACTTCCAGATAAAAAAAATATACAATTAATTCTTGTGGGGTAGGCCGGACAGCCTGCCCTTAAACCCGGACGGACTAGAAGCCCATCCCACAAGATTGGATAATCTCCCATAAGATTGGATAATTTATTTCTTGGAAGTCCCTAAGATCCCCGACTTCTTCAAGCAGTCCGGGAACTCGAAAGAATGTTAACTTATGTTAAGTTATGATTCTGGTTTGCAACAATGATTTCACGACGCAATTTTATTACCATTTTATTGGCTGGTTGTTTATCCTTCATTAGTTGGCTGAACTTTGCCCCCACTGCTGCTGCTTTGGGTGGTAAACTACCTGCAATCAACCAACCCGCGCCTAATTTCACTTTACCCACCAATACAGGAGATGGTAAAATTTCCCTTTCTGACTTACGTGGTCAGTGGGTAGTTTTATATTTTTATCCCAAAGATTTCACCTCTGGCTGTACAATTGAAGCGCGGCGTTTTCAACAAGACTTACCCAAATATCTAGAAAAAAATACTCAGATTATTGGTGTCAGTGCGGATGATATTGATTCCCACGCCGAATTTTGTGATTCTGAGGGTTTAAAATTCCCCCTTTTGGCGGATACTGATGGTGCAGTGAGTAAAGCTTATGGTTCTTGGATTGGCTATGTATCCATGCGTCATAGTTTTATCATCGATCCCCAGGGTATTTTGCGGGAAACTTTTGTCAAAGTCAATCCCACTATTCACAGTCAGGAAGTTTTAGCACGACTGGAAAAGTTACAATCAGATAATGGGTAATTGGTAATTGGTAATTGGTAATTGGTAATTGGTAATTGGTAATTGGTAATTGGTAATTGGGTTATTAACCTCCCCCTGCTCCCTGCTCCCTTGCTTCTTCACTGTCCCCAGTCACCTATTACCAACAAAATCTCTAAATCATTTCTAATCAGGTGCTTTTTACAGATGAATCATGATCCGTTTATTGTTTCTCCAGGGGCTAAAATTTCCTTAAAAGATGATTATGACCCCAGTTATAAAGCTGAATATCATGAAAAAGCTGAGGCGAAAAGAAAATTAAAAGCTGGTATCAAAGAATTAGCGAATTATCAAAATATTCTCTATGCTCAAAATACTTATGCGTTGCTTATTATCTTGCAAGCGATGGATGCTGCTGGTAAAGATAGCACTATTAAACACGTGATGTCTGGGGTGAATCCTCAAGGATGTCAGGTTTTTAGCTTTCAAGAACCTAGTGATGAAGAATTAGATCATGATTATTTGTGGCGTTCAATGAAAGCTTTACCCGAACGGGGAAGAATTGGTATATTCAACCGTTCTTATTATGAAGAATTGTTGGTGGTGCGCGTCCATCCAGAACTTTTAGAAAAACAACAACTGCATTATATTCCGCATGGTAATCAAATCTGGCAGCAGCGTTTTCAGGAAATTAATAATTTTGAAAAATATTTGGTGAATAATGGAATTGTTGTTCTGAAATTTTTTCTCAATGTCTCAAAAGCAGAACAGAAAAAACGCTTTTTAGATAGAATTGAATCACCAGAAAAGCATTGGAAATTTTCCCCTAGTGATGTGCGGGAACGTGGTTTTTGGGATGATTACATGATGGCTTATGAAGACGTTTTTAACCACACCAGTACAGAATATGCACCCTGGTATATTATACCTGCCGATCGCAAGTGGTTTACCAGGTTGGTTGTGTCAGATATTATCTGCACTAAATTAAAAGAATTAAATTTACAATATCCTACTGTTAGTGAAGAGCATAAGCTTATGCTTTTAGAAGCTAAGAGAATATTAGAAATTGAAGATGAATAAAAAGCACTGTATGAGTTTTAACTTCGTATGTCTTTGGGAAGATATTTATTTTGTCTACTTGACTTTTTTCATGACTATTGGTTAAATTTTAGCTTATGATTAACATTCTTGAATATTCCAGTCCTGTTTTTATAAGTCCAGGCAAATTAAGCGATAAGACTATATAGCGTTTCCCAGTCTCATGAGGTACACCATAATTTATTTACTGTTACCAATTCCCAATTCCCAATTCCCAATTCCCAATTCCCAATTCCCAATTCCCAATTCCCAATTCCCAATTCCCAATTCCCTAAGATAAAAAACTCTGTACCTCACTAACTTGGTAAATGCTAGATCATTTTTATGATATTTTATCACTAAATTTATAGTTGCAGTTTTATACATAGAATTTAAATATATTAGAGATATAAGGTTTTTTTATAAATAAAATGTGATTTATATTGAGAGGATGCGTGAAAAGTTATTAAGCATACTCAACAAACTATGTCTATGTCTATTATCTTGAGACCTGATTATCCATTTTTGACCCTATGACTTTCCTAGAAATACCTGAAAACTTTGAAAATTTACTTACTTATATCAGACAAAATCGGGGTTTTGATTTTACTGGCTATAAACGTTCAACTTTGGTACGTAGAGTT
Source organism: Sphaerospermopsis reniformis (assembly GCF_005402885.1). Lineage (NCBI taxonomy): Bacteria > Bacillati > Cyanobacteriota > Cyanophyceae > Nostocales > Aphanizomenonaceae > Sphaerospermopsis > Sphaerospermopsis reniformis. Next base: position 12,600 of record NZ_BJCE01000090.1, on the reverse strand, counting down.
ACTAAGAGGCTACAAACCTTAAGTATAGAACATTTTAGTGATTATATAGATTATCTAGAAGTTCACCCAGAAGAATTTAATTATTTGTTCAATACCATTTTGATTAATGTTACCGACTTTTTTCGGGATGTTGCTGCTTGGGAATATTTAGAAAAGCAAATCATACCTAATATTATTAAAGGCAAAAAAAATAGTGAACAGATTCGCATTTGGTCTGCTGGTTGTGCATCGGGAGCAGAAGCTTATACTATAGCAATACTGTTTACTGAAGCATTAGGAGTCGAAGAGTTTCGTCATCGAGTCAAAATTTACGCTACAGATATTGATGAAGAAGCTCTCAATCAGGCACGTCAGTCTGTATATTCAGAGAAAGATATTGATAAAGTACCAACGGAACTACTGGATAAATATTTTGATTTAGCAGGGAATAATTATATATTTCGTCAAGACTTGCGTCGGTGTGTAATTTTTGGTCGTCATAATTTATTTTTGGATGCGCCGATTTCCCGGTTAGATTTGTTGGTGTGTCGTAACACATTGATGTATTTCAATTCTGAGGTGCAGGGGCGAATAATGGCGAGGTTTCATTTTGCCCTGAATGATACTGGCTATTTGTTTTTAGGTAAAGCCGAGATGCTGCTGATGTATTCTAATTTGTTTATGCCTGTAGACTTAAAAAATAGAATATTTACTAAGTTATCATCAACAAATTTACGCGATCGCCTATTAGTTATGGCAAATTCAGCAGATGATGAATCTAATCGTCGTTTATCTAAACACATTCGCTTGCAGGAGTTGGCTTTTGATGCAACCCCAGTAGCGGAGATAGTCATTGATATCAATGGTTTATTAGTGATTATCAATGAGCAAGCTCGCAGTTTGTTTGGTTTATCAATGAGAGATTTAGATCGTCCTTTTCACGAGTTGGAAATTTCCTATCGACCAATAGAATTGCGATCGCTAATAGAAAGAGCATACAAAGAACATCGTCCCATCAATCTTACAAATGTAGAACGCTATTTATCAAATTCAGAAAAGCAATACTTGGATGTGCGGATCACACCTTTACAAGACGATAATCTCAGCTTACTAGGTGTGAGCATAAGTTTTAATGATGTCACCCGTTATGTCCAATTGCAAGAAGCATTGCAACGTTCTCGACAAGATTTAGAAACTACCAACGAGGAACTACAATCTACTAATGAAGAATTAGAAACTACCAACGAGGAACTACAATCTACTAATGAAGAATTAGAAACAACTAACGAAGAACTCCAGTCTAGTAATCAAGAATTGGAAACAATGAATGAAGAATTGCAATCTGCAAATGAAGAATTACAAACAATTAATTATGAGTTAAGCGATCGCACTTTAGAACTGAACCGCACCAATGTTTTTATTACATCCATTCTTAAAAGCCTGCAAACAGGAATGGTTGTCATTGACCCAAACTTTAACATTTTAATTTGGAATAATTTTGTAGAAGATTTATGGGGATTACGCAATGATGAAGTGATCCATAAATCTCTATTTAGTTTAGATATTAGTTTACCTGTGGAAGAGTTGCGATCGCCTATTCGTGATATTCTATCTGGTAAAATAGATTTCCAAGAAATGATTTTAGCCGCTACAAATCGCCGAGGCAAACAAATCCAATGTTATGTTGCTCTCAACCCCCTCATCGACAAAAAAATAGAAGGGGTAGTTGTGATGATGGCAGATGTAGATAAAATCAAAAATATGATTCATAATCAATAAATTCAAAAAAGTTAGAAAAACTTGATCAGTCAATGGCTTTAAGGGTTGAAAATGTTAAGCTAATTTTTTTGGCTCTACCGTACTTAGTATGCTAAACTGATAGGGGATAGGGAACAGGAAGGATCAGGGTAAAGAGGCAATTTTTGTAATAATATCCAATATTTGTAGCTTATGTCTTATGTATATTAAGCCTTCCGCAGTTTTTTGAGATTGATTTTGCATACTATGTACTGAAGAACCATTTTTTTACGTTTTGATATATAAATTTGATATATAAAATATTTGAAAAATGTGAGGAAATTGTGAGGTTTATTTAATTAATTATCAAAATATATCGTAATATTGCGAAACAAATTGACAATATTTACTTCACATTTCGTTAAATTTTTATCTTCACAAGTTCCTCAGATTTTATTTATATAAAAATAATTATGGAAGCGAAAAGCAGAACAACTTAGTAAAAGTTAGTAAAAGCTTCTGCACCAAAATCAAAAAAATTTGTAAGTTTTAAAGGACTCAAGATCATGGTGCAAATGCGACCCAATCAACAAAGCAGCCAATTTAACAAAGAAGAGGCTTTAGTCCTGCCTTTTAATACCGTTGGTATTGCAGATATACCCTTTGTCGGTGGCAAAAACGCATCCTTGGGAGAAATGATTCAGCAGTTGCAACCTAAAGGAGTGAAAGTTCCTACAGGTTTTGCTACCACAGCTTATGCTTATAGATATTTCATCAAAGCCGCAGGTTTAGAAACCAGATTAAGAAAGATTTTTGCAACTTTAGATGTAGAAGATGTTGACAATTTGCGACAATGTGGTAAGCAAGCCCGGTCGCTAATGTTAGAAACGCCATTTCCGATAGACTTGCAAGAAGCGATCACCCGTTCCTATCAAGCTTTATGTCAAGAATACGGTGAAGACACCGACGTTGCAGTGCGTTCCAGTGCTACCGCAGAAGACTTACCGGATGCCAGTTTTGCTGGTCAACAAGAAACTTACCTCAACGTTCACGGACTTAAAAGCGTATTAGAATCTTGTCATAAATGCTTTGCGTCCATTTTTACAGATCGTGCAATTTCCTACCGTCAACTCAAAGGTTTCGATCATTTTGAAGTTGCACTGTCAGTAGGTGTGCAAAAAATGGTACGTTCTGACATGGCTTGTTCTGGTGTGATGTTCTCCATTGACACAGAAACTGGCTTTAAAGATGCAGCTTTAATTACCGCCGCCTATGGTTTAGGTGAAAACGTGGTTCAAGGTGCTGTTAACCCCGATGAATATTTAGTATTTAAACCTACCTTGAAACAAGGATTTAAACCCATTCTGCAAAAACGTTTGGGAACAAAAGAAATTCAAATGGTTTATGATTTAGGTGGAACAAAATTAACCAAAAATGTTGCCGTTCCTGAAGCAGAAAGAAACCAATTTGCTTTAAATAATGATGAGATTTTACAATTAGCAAACTGGGCTTGCATTATTGAAGACCATTATTCCCAAGTCCGGGGTATGTTTACTCCAATGGACATTGAATGGGCAAAAGATGGGATTACTGGAGAATTATTTATCGTCCAAGCTAGACCAGAAACAGTCCAATCACAAAAATCGAAAACTGTTCTCAGAACTTATGTTCTCAAAGAAAAAGGTGATGTTCTGTTAACAGGTCGTAGCGTTGGCGAAATGATTGGTCAAGGTAAAGCTAGAGTCATTCTCGATGTTCACCAAATTAACCAATTCCAAGCCGGAGAAGTGTTAGTCACCAACCGCACAGACCCGGACTGGGAACCGATTATGAAAAAAGCTAGTGCTATTGTCACTAACTCCGGTGGTAGAACTTGTTTTGATGGAGAAACGAAAATTCTCACAAATCAAGGTTTTATGACCATTCAACAAATTTATGAACAAGGATATCAAGGATTATCAACTTTAGCCCTGAACACTAAAACCCATCAGATGGAATGGAAACCAATTATAGATGCAATGAAACGGACATCTCAAATAATTGGTGTGAGTGTATCTCAAACTGGGAAAGTTAGAGATAATTTCCTACGGTTAACTCCTGATCATAAAATGGTCAATCTTAGGAATGGTGAATATACCAAAACTGAGATTCAAGAAATGTTAAATAATCAAGAAATGGTGCTTGTATCTGAGAATATTCCCACATTAGGTAATAGCAAAGATCAAGCAGCAGATTTAGCTTATCTTTTGGGAGGAATTATTACAGACGGTTCAATTTACACCAGTCGAACTCATGGAGAAGTCCAGTTTATCCAAAAATCTGTACCAGAAAAACAAGCATTCATAGCTACTATGAATGAAAAAATGAATGCTGTTTATGGTAAATCTTTTGCGACTTGTGAGAAAGCAGTATCTTCAGGTTACATCCGAGGAAAACAGGTAACAGGCCAAGATACAGCTTATCGTGTTTATTCTCAGGCGATCGCCTATGACTTAAAAGAAAAAGAACAACAGATTACTCAAATTCTTTTAGAGAATACTCCAGAAGTTTCCTATCAATTTTTAGGAGGTGTAATTGATGGTGATGGTTGCTATGCTAACAACCGCATCAACATCTATATTTCTGAGGAGAACTTACTACAAGCTGTGATTATTGCTTGTTTGAAAATCAATACTGTTCCTCAAGTTACTAAAAACCGTAATATCTACAATGTCCAAATTGTAGAAAAATTAGAGCAAATTTTACAATATACCCAACGAGTTAAAGGAGACACTACTCCACGAACTATTCAAACTAGATTTTTTGCTGCTAATCAACTATTTGGTGACAATGTAACAGGTCAAATCAAATTGAGAAGAGATACAAACTTACTTATTTCCGATAAACAACTGGGTGAAATGAGTGAGTTTGCAGACCTTTTACAAGGTGATCTACGAATGCAACGAGTTGTTAAAGTTGCAGATGCAGTAGACGCTGAAGTTTATAATATTACTGTTGCCGATCATCATAATTATCTAGTTTTCACGGACAAATATACTCCTGTAGTTGTTTGTAACTGTCACGCCGCAATTATCGCCAGAGAAATGGGTATTCCAGCCATAGTTGGTTGCGGAAATGCGACCACAGTTTTGAAGACAGGACAGGAAATAACTGTTAGTTGTGCTGAAGGTGAAACAGGCAGAGTTTATGCAGGTCTGTTAAACTTTGAAATTCAAGAATTACCTTTAGATGATTTGCCTCGTACCCGCACTAAAATTATGATGAATGTGGGCAACCCAGAGGAGGCTTTAGGTTTAACAGCAATTCCTAATGATGGTGTGGGTTTAGCAAGAATGGAATTTATTATTGCTAACCACATTAAGGCACATCCTTTAGCATTGTTGCACTTTAATGAATTGGAAGACGAACTAGCAAAATATAAAATTGCTGAGTTAACCGCCCAATATGAAAATAAAGCTGAATTCTTTATTGCTCAATTGGCGCAAGGTATTGGTACAATTGCCGCAGCATTTTATCCCAAACCTGTGATAGTTCGGTTGTCTGATTTCAAGAGTAACGAATATGCTAACCTCTTAGGTGGTAGACAATTTGAACCCAAAGAAGAAAACCCGATGATCGGCTGGCGTGGTGCTTCTCGCTACTATGATCCTCGTTACCGTGAAGGTTTCGCCCTGGAATGTCAAGCTATGAAACGGGTACGGGATGAAATGGGTTTAACTAACATGGTTCTCATGGTTCCCTTCTGTCGTACTCCCGAAGAAGGACAACGGGTACTTGCAGAGATGGCGAAAAATGGCTTGGTTCGTGGTGAGAACGGTTTAGAAGTTTATGTAATGTGCGAATTGCCAAGTAACGTGCTACTTGCAGACGAATTTAGCCAAGTCTTTGACGGTTTCTCTATTGGTTCTAATGACTTGACACAGTTAACATTAGGATTAGACCGAGATTCAGAGTTAGTTGCCCATTTGTTTGATGAACGCAACGAAGCTGTAAAACGGACAATTGCTAAAGCGATCGCCACCGCTAAAGAATATAATCGCAAGATCGGTATCTGCGGTCAAGCTCCCAGCGATTATCCCGAATTTGCTAGATTCTTGGTAGAATTGGGTATAGATTCTATCAGTCTTAACCCTGATTCTGTGATCAAGACAATGTTAGAAATTGCAGAAGCAGAAGGAATGTAGGTGATTGGGGACTGGTGACTGGGTAATTAATTTTATTTTTCCCAATCACCAATCACAGATCACCAAATTTGGCAGCAAAAAGTGAATTTAAATATCCAACAAATACGGATGGTTTGAGTTGTATAGCGGAGAATTTACGATCTGTACGAGACAAAATGGAAATATGTCAATCTTTGGTGGAAATTGGATGATATGTGCTGGTGTGTGGAGTAATTTAAAGTCTTATTGGGCTTTTTGTTAATAAATTTAATTTTTGATTGATAATAGATTATCTATAGCTCCTGAAAAGAAAATCAGCTTCAACAAAACAAGATATTATTAAATTTTTGCGAGCAGTTATTGACGTATGTATATTTTTATTCTAAAATTTACTTAGAACAAAATTACTATCTTGAGCAAGAACATGAACAAAGACAATAAAGCATCAATAATTCAGGTTTGACAACCTTATTCTCAAAAAAAGCTGGCGTTAATATCATGTTTGGTGAGTTGGTAATGATCACGCGATTTGTGCAAAAATAGGAAAATTATCTTTTTTTCTGGACCCTGCAATCCTACTTTCTTAATGAAAACTCTGAACACGGACACGATATAACCAGCGCCCATTAAGATATTTCAAATTATATACTATATGCAATTAAACGATCAGCTGTTTACTTCAAAGAGTGTACATCAAATTATTGATCGTTGTCCCTTGAGGATTAGCCCTGACAGCCCTGTAATGGATGCTATTGTCTTGATTCAAGAACAAAGTAACAGCCCAAAAATAGTCAACGCCCCAGAATCATTACCAAAAAGCAAAAGTAGAAGCTATGTTTTAGTGGTAGAAGAAAAGCATTTATTAGGCATATTTACCCTGAGAGATGTACTACGTTTGAAAGCTCTTAACTGGGATTTATGGAATACAAAAATAACTGAAGTGATGACAAAGGAAGTTATCACACTAAGAGAATCACATTTGCAAGATATTACCACAGTTTTGTCAATCTTGCAGCAACATGGAATCCATCATTTGCCCATTGTGGATGATGGGGAAGAACTGGTAGGAGTAGTCAGAGAATGTGACTTGTTAGCAGAATTAAATTTAGTGCAAATAGTTGGTGTCGTTGAGAGTTTACAGCAATATTTCCAAGAATCAGAACAGTCCACACATACATCCAATAAATGTCAATATCATCATCATACAATAGAGGAAGTATGCTGTAAGACTCAAAATATTATACACAGATTGGTAGCAGAAAAAATTGCCAACGAGATAAAAATTAACGAAGAACTTCAGCAAACTCTAGAAGAACTGCAAATTGTTGAAGAAGAACTACGCCAACAAAACGAACAACTCGTTGTTGCTCGTGAGATTGTAGAATTAGAACGCCGACGCTACCAAAATTTGTTTGAGTTGACACCTTATGGTTATTTAGTAACCGATAAATTAGGCATTATTCAAGAAGCCAATCATGCAGCATCAACCTTACTATCTGTAGACTCCAAATATCTAGTAGGTAAGCCCCTAACAATTTTTATTACTCAAGAAGAACGTCATACATTTATATCCCAACTAACAGATTTAGAACAATTTCCAGAATGGGAAATTAGTATCCAACCACGAGAAGGAAAGCCATTTCCTGCTAGTGTGAAAGTAGCTCCAATGTACAATCCTCAAAATCAACAGAGTGGCTGGATGTGGTTATTGAGCAATATTAGTGAACGCAAACAAGCTGAGACAGCACTCATTAAAGATACTGAAGAGTTAGAAAAACGAGTAGCAGAACGGACAAGAGAATTAGTAATTGCTAATCAAGCTTTGCAGCAAGAAATGAAAGAGCGCAAGGAAACAGAATCCGCCCTGCAAAAGAGTGAGGAGATATTTCGGCAATTTACTGAAAACATGGACTCATATATATGGATTGGTAGCCAAGATTGCAGTAACGTCTATTATATTAACCCGGCTTATGAGAAAATTTGGGGTCGTTCCTGCCAAAGTCTGCGGGAAAATCCTCTATCTTGGATAGAAGCAATTCATCCAGAAGACCTTGACCGCTTGATGGCAGAAGTGGAGGTGTATCATCAACAAGGTGGAAATGCTAGTTCAGAATATCGTATTATCCATTCTGATGGATCAATACGCTGGCTGTTGTCCAGACGCTTTGCGATCAAGAATGAACAAGGGCAAGTGGAATACTATGGTAGTATTGGTGAAGACATTACCGAGCGTCAACTGGCTGACCAAACTTTGCGAGAAAGTGAAGAGCGACTAACTTTAGCCCTCGAAGCGGTCAAAATGGGAATATGGGATTGGAACGTGACCACCAATACCTATATATGGTCTGCTCATATAGGTCTACTGTACGGATTGCCCAATGGTAGTTTGTGTCCACCAACTTGTTCAGATTTCTTAGATTTAATTCATCCTGAAGATACTCAGGTTTTTACTCAAGCACTGAATCTTGCCATGGAGCAAAAAACCGAGTTTAGTGTTGAATATCGGGCTGTTTGGCCTGACGGTAGCCTACACTGGTTAAGCACCAGAGGAAAAGTCTACTATAACAAACAAAGTCAGCCAATACGGGTAATTGGTACAACTAGAGATATATCTGAGCGCAAGCAAAAAGAACAGCAAATTTCGGATCAAGCTGCTTTATTAGATATCGCTACTGATGCTATTTTTGTGCGAGATTTTGACACAAAAATCATATTTTGGAGTCGGGGAGCAGAAAGGATATACGGTTGGGCTAAGGATGAAGCTGTCGGTAAAAACCTTCAGGATATTTTCTGCCCTAAAACTGCACTACAAAAAGAAGCAAACGCTCTGAAAACAGTAGTCAAGTTAGGAAATTGGCAAGGTGAGTTACGTAAAAAAACCAAATCTGGCCAGGAAATTATTGTAGAAAGTCGTTGGACACTGATGTTTGATGCTGATGGACAACCAAAATCCATCTTAGTTGTAGATACTGATATTACAGAAAGAAAAAAACTAGAAGAGCAGTTTTTCCGTACTCAAAGATTAGAAAGCATTGGTACTTTAGCTGGTGGTATTGCCCACGATTTAAATAATATCTTGACACCTATTTTAATCGCCACCCAATTACTTAAAGGCAAACTTGCCAAAAATCAAGAACGCCATCCCCAAATGCTTGATATTATTGAAAATAATGCTCAACGAGGTTCAGCTTTAGTCAGACAAGTTTTATCCTTTGCGCGAGGTTTAAAAGGAGAAAAAACAATAGTACAAGTTAAACACCTGATTACAGAAATTATCCAAATTGCTAAACAGACATTCCCCAAATCCATTGAATTTAGCACTCAAATCCCTGAAAATCTTTGGACTGTTGCTGGAGATACTACACAACTACATCAGGTATTAATGAACCTGGTAGTTAATGCCCATGATGCCATGCCAGCAGGTGGAATGCTAACAATTGCTGGGGAAAATATGTTTATTGATGAAGCTTATGCAAAGATGAATCTTGAATCGAAAGTTGGACATTATATTGTGATTACTGTCACGGATACAGGGTTAGGTATGTCCCCAAAAATAGTAGAGAACATTTTTGAGCCATTTTTTACCACTAAAGAAGTTGGTACTGGAACAGGATTGGGTTTGTCAACAGCGTTAGGAATTATTAAAAGTCATAATGGTTTTGTGACAGTTTCCAGCCAAGTTGGTAAAGGCAGTACATTTAAAGTCTTCTTGCCATCAGCAGAATCCCCTCAAGTTCCTAGTTTAGAGCAATTAGACATTAAACCGGGAAACGGAGAATTGATTTTGATAGTTGATGATGAACCTCAAATACTTGATGTGGCTACAATGATCCTGGAAAATAACAATTACCAGACCTTGACTGCTAGTAATGGCATTGAAGCGATCGCTCTTTATGCCCAATACAAACAGGAAATTAGTGTAGTTTTAATGGATATGATGATGCCAGAAATGGATGGTGTCACTGCCATTCGCACTATGCAAAAAATGAACCCAGATGTACAAGTGATTGCTTGTAGTGGACTGGGTACAATAGAGTTATTGCCAGAATCAGGAGAAACAAAAGTTCAAGCAGTTTTATTAAAACCCTATACAGCCAATGATTTATTACAGAGTTTAAATCAGGTAATGGGTAATTGACAATTGACAATTGACAATGGAGAATTGACAATTATCAATTATCAATTATCAATTATTTTTCTCCTATATATATACCTAAAGAGTGAGCAATTTGGACTAAATCACATTTAGGATCAACAAGAGCAGGACTTTGATCTAAAGCATCTTGGATAGGGACAGCGACAACATTTCCATTTTGCCAAGCTAACATTTGATCATATTTTTCTTGGGCAATTAAATCAATGGCATTTTTACCAAAAACTGTAGCTATTAGACGGTCTAAAGCTGAAGGAATACCACCCCTTTGAATATGTCCTAAAACAGAAACTCGCGTATCTATTAAATTGCTGCTACAGTTAGAAATTTGATCAGCGATATATTGACCACGACCACATTTAGCTACAGAACAACTAGCAGGATTATCCAAATCTTCTAAACTAGAATTAGCACCTTCAGCAACGACAATGATGGCAAATTTACGCCGCCAGCGATCGCGCAATTCCTGTAAATGCTCACAAATACCCTTCACAGTATAAGGAACTTCAGGAATTAAAATCACATCTGCACCCCCAGCAATCCCAGAATGTAAAGCTAAATGGCCAGCAGTACGTCCCATGACTTCCACAATCATTACTCTGTCGTGACTAGCCGCCGTAAATGTGAGACGATTAATAGCATCCACAACCGTATTTACTGCCGTATCAAAACCTATTGCACGTTCTGTTAAAGCTACATCATTATCAATAGTTTTGGGAATAGCAACTAAATTCCAATTACCCATATTTGCTAATTCATGGATAATCTTTAAACTACCGTCACCACCCACAGCAATTAAAGCATCTAAACCCAAAGCTTCATAACTAGCTAAAATTGCCGGTGCAGCAGCTAAAGTATCCCCTTTATTAATACTACCTAAAATCGTTCCCCCCATATTAATTAAAGGATCAATACCACGTAGATCCCAACCATGTATATTTAAGGGGACAGTTTGCCGTTCTAATAAACCTTGGGTGGCATAAGGAATACCGACAACTTCCCAATTAAATGTAAGAGTCGCATGACTAACAGCAGCACGAATCACACAATTTAAACCAGGACAGTCACCACCACTTGTAAGAATACCGATACGTTTTTTCATAGGATTTCAGGAGTTCAGGAGTCAGGAGTTCAAGGAGTCAGGAGTTCAAGGAGTCAGGAGTTCAAGGAGTCAGGAGTCAGGAGTTATGTATTTTGGATTTTGAATTTTGGATTTTGGATTGTTTTTGTCAACTCCAATCTAAAATCTAAAATCTAAAATCTAAAATTTTCTTCCCCAGTCCCCAGTCCCCAATCCCCAATCACCTCATCTGCGTTGACATTCTTAGCTGTCTACCCGATTCTGGTTTGTAACTTTGCAAAGCTTTCATGTACTGAGCGCGTTCAAAGGCGCTAGGATCAGGGCAGTTAAGTTGACTCATGCTACCTTGCATCTGTTTAACAGATTCATATTCATGAGTTTCCATCCATTCCCGCAAATCCTTTTCCAAGGAACGAATATGATCAATACCATGCCGTAAAAGCACAGAACACAGCATCGTTGCATTAGCCCCCACCATCAACATTTTGATCACATCATGGGCATTGTGAATACCGCTAGTGGCTGCTAGACTACCCTGAATATGACCATAAAGAATAGCTATCCAGCGTAGAGGTAAACGCATAGCTTGGGGTGTACTTAAAAGTACGTGAGGTTCAACATCCAAAGTTTCTAAATTAATATCTGGTTGATAGAACCGATTAAATAATACTAAACCATCAGCCCCAGCCTCATCTAAACGTTTAGCAATATTGGCAGTATTAGTAAAATAAGGACTGAGTTTTACAGCTACAGGAATTGTGACTGCACTTTTCACAGATGTGAGAATATCAATATAATTCTGTTCAATTTCTGCGCTGGTTAAATCTGGGTCAGTGGGAACATAATAAATATTTAATTCTAATGCTGATGCTCCTGCTTCTTCCATCAGTTTACCATATTCAGTCCAACCACCCAAAGAAGAACCATTTAAACTAGCAATAATAGGAATGTCTACTTTTTCTTTGGCTTTTCTAATATGGTCTAAATATTCCTCTGGACCAACACGGAAATCTGTAGGTTCAGGAAAATAAGTTAAAGCTTCGGCAAAACTCTCCGTACCGTAAGTTAAATGATGATGCAGTTCAAATTTTTCTAATGTTAATTGTTCTTCAAAAAGCGAGTGCATCACCACAGCACCAGCGCCAGCATCTTCCATTAATTTAATGTTATCAACTTCTTGGGAAAGGGGAGAAGCTGAAGGTACAAGAGGTGATTTTAATTCTAAACCGAGATATGTTGTAGTTAAGTTCATAATTTTGGTGATTGGTGATTGGTGATTGGTGATTGGTGATTGGTGATTGGTGATTGGTGATTGGTGATTGGTTATTGGTGATTGGTTATTGGTGCTTGGTGATTGTTGTTTGGTGATTGTTTCTTGTTTAGTGGTTCTTGTTGTTTCTTGCTTGTGTGTTCTTCATCTTCGTTTGTTGCTTCTTGTTTCTTGTTTGTTGTTTTTCTGTTGCTTCTTTTTTTTTTATTCTTTCTAT
>NZ_BJCE01000089.1:0-20109 GCF_005402885.1 Sphaerospermopsis reniformis | reverse complement strand
AGTGTGCATTTTTTGGGATTTCAAGAGATGGCAAAGAAATTTTCAAATCTCCTCCTGACTCCTGACTCCTGACTCCTGACTCCTGACTCCTATGCCCTCACGGAAAGACTTTCTCAGCAACCCCTAATTAAAAATTTTTGTTTTTACCTTGTAGGGGCGTTCGCGAAGCGTGCTGGAAGCATCAGCATTCGGGTGATAACCTATCACTGAAACCAGTTCATATTCTGTCCGAATGCTATACGCCCTGACGATTAATGAATCGGTGTTCTAGGTACTAAAGAAGCAACAATTATCAATTATCAATTATCAATTATCAATTATTAATTCTTCCTTTAAACGATACAAAATTGTATTTTTATCAACTTGGGTCAAAATCTCCTGAATGACGGTATTAGCGCCCAATTGTCCCCACGTACAGCCTTTTTCTAAATAGACCTGTGCAGCTTTACCCACAGCATAAGCACCATAACCAGCAATACCGCCTTGAGCGATCGCACTACCAGCAAATGTAGTAATATTCAGAGGATTATCACCACTAGCAATAACAGCAGAACTTTTACCTAAACCTAATATAAAACTACTGCCTATTTCTCCTAATAATAAACCACCGGAACTCAATAAAATGGTTTTTAATAAATTTGTTGCTTCATAGCTAGTCATGGGTAAAGAATATAATCTAGCTAAGGAACGAATTAAAGCTAAATCTGTAATTACACCACCAATAATATCTAAAAAAGCGATAGGATTTAACCCGATAGCTAAAGCTTTATATGTTGCGAACTTCCAAATAATATCTTCCGCTTCTTGTTGCCGAAAATCAACAGTTTTTTGGGCAATAATTTCTTCAGCTTCCCGCGCTTGAATGAGTGCGTTTAAAGCTAAAAGCGATCGCCCTTCTCTATTTAATATATGCAAAATTGTTTGTTTCAGTTCATCTACCTGGGGAGGTGGTGTTTCCCATTCATAACTCACACTTCCATCAGGATATTCTACTCTGACTTCCATCGGTGCAGGTTCTGCTGCAACCATGACAATTTCATCAGGTAATAATGGTGTCGCTTGGGGATCTCCAGCACCTAAAACTTGTAAATTCTGATAAATGCTTTTTCTATCTGTATCAGGATACAAATCAATTTTATTAAATACTAAAATCAGCGGTTTTTGTGCTTGACGTAATTGCAGCAATGCTTGATACTCAGTTCTAGTAATATCTCCCGACACCACAAACAAAATCAAATCAGCTTGCTGTGCCACATCTCGCGCCATTTGCGCCCTGGTTTCTCCCTCAATCTCATCTAAACCAGGTGTATCAATTAATTCGACAATTACCTTACCACCTGGTTTCCAACGTAGCGATCGCGGCCATTGAGTCACACCATTCAGCGGTCCAGTTTGCAGAATTTTTTCCCCCAGCAAAGAATTTAACACCGCAGACTTACCACGACTCACCAAACCAAAGGCCGCTATTCTCACCACATTAGAGTCTAGTTTGCTAAGTGTGGTGGTTAAAACCTCTATTTCTGGTTTTACCAAACCTGCTAATTCTGCTTTAGATGATAGCTGGCCTGACTTGCGGAGATATCCATACCAAGATATCGCTTGTCTAAGACTAGCACGGGCGCGGTTTAAATGAGTTTCTTGCAGTTGAGACAAGGTGACAGCAAAAAAATAGATTACATATCTATTTATATCGAAAATTTGAGCCTTGTGACTGCTGCCTTAACAATTGATAATTGACAATTGACAATTGACAATTGACAGTGGTAGCATCCCAATTTTGACAACATAAACGCAGCAATACTAAAAACTCTCTTAAACCCTCTTAACTTTGTGTCCTTTGCGTTCTTTGCGGTTCAATCAGATCAAGCCTGGGAGAAAATGTAAGATTGCAAAAAAATAAACTTACACATTAGACATCTCCGAAAATTCAATAGACTTCTCCAGAAAAGAAATTATGGAACCTATTTATGGGGGCAGGTCGAAGCATTTGGGATATCTAGATGTCTGATTTTTCCGTCAAATTATCGCCCAAATGCTTCGCCCCTACAATATATATCAACTATCAATTATCAACTATCAATTATCAACTGTCACCCAAAGCTTCAACAATGGTGCGGGTATTGGCTTCCATCATTTTTATGTAAGTCTCTGCCTCGCTTCCTTTTTCACCAATAGAATCAGAGTAAAGTTGATTTGGTGCAAGTTTCACACCAGCATCTTCCGCTACCGTTTTGATTAAAGCGGGATTAATTGTAGTTTCCGCAAAAATTGCCGGCACACCTATTTTTTTAATCTCATCAACTAATTGTTTCACAGTCTGGGCGCTTGGTTGTTCTTCAGTGCTAATCCCAATTAAAGTTCCGGCAATTTCCAAACCATAAGCATTAGCATAATATTGAAAAGCATCGTGGGTAGTAATCAATTTGCGTTTTTCTGGGGGAATAGTTTGAATTTGTTGTTGAATCCAATTATTTAATTGTTGTAATTCATTTGTCAATTTTTTTGCATTTTGAGTAAATTTTTCTTTGTCTTCTGGTGATAACTCAATCAATGAATCTCTAATAGCATTTACCATAGAGATAGCATTTTCTGCACTGCCCCAAACGTGAGGATCGGGGACAATTTGCCCTTGACTTTCTTCTAGTTTTAAAGGTTCAACAACTTCTCCCACCGCTAACTTTTTCGCTTTTCCTCCAGCAGCATTCATTAACTTAATAATTCCCGGTTCTAAGTTGTAACCGTTATATAAAATTAAATCCGCTGTTGCCAAAACTCGACTATCTGCGGGTACAGGTTCATAAACGTGGGGATCTGCACCTGGTTGGAGAATACCAGTTAAATTTATTTCCTCTCCTCCAACCTCCTCCGCCAAATCAGCAATGATAGTGCTAGTTGCTACAACTTGCGGCTTACCATCCCCCGGTGGTTGCGACTCAGAAGGAGTACAACCAAATAAAACCAAAGGTAGAAATATTCCCAAACAAAACGGGGAAATATGGAAAGCAATCTTTGTTTTCTTAAACACAGTGCGGCAGTCTATCCCTGACATTAGTTTCATTTATCTAATTGATTAATTCAAATTATTGGTTTTTTCATTTTTTTCTCATTTTTATAGTAAGCTCAAAGAATAGATATTTTAAACACGGATATGCAAAATATTTCTTTTTACCAAACATTCAATTTATTACGGAGACAGTCACAGGAAATACCTGTACAAACGAGAAAATCTATTGATATGAGTTCTCAAGCAACCATTAACATATCCCATTTAGGAGTATATTACCGCACACAAGAAGCTTTACGGGATGTGAACTGCATCATCAAACCAGGAAAATTAACAGGAATTTTTGGACCTAATGGTGCTGGTAAAAGCACACTAATGAAAGCCATGTTGGGATTAGTTCCCAAGAGTAGCGGTAACGTCTTGTATGAAAATAAACCTTTAATGCAGCAACTAGAAAAAGTTGCCTACGTACCACAAAGAAGCCAAATAGACTGGAATTATCCTGCTACAGTGTGGGATGTAGTGATGATGGGGCGTGTAAAAAAAACAGGTTGGTTGCGTAGTTTCTCGGCTGTTAGTCGCCAAGTAGCAAAAGCAGCCTTAGAACGGGTAGGAATGAAAGAATACAGCGATCGCCCTATTGGAGAACTATCAGGAGGACAACAACAGAGAGTATTTTTAGCCCGTGCATTAACCCAACAAGCAGAAATTTTTTGTTTTGACGAACCCTTTGTAGGAATAGATCAAAAAACCCAAACAATAATTTTTGAAGTTTTTCACGAACTAACAGCAGCCAATAAAATTGTATTAGTAGTAAACCACGACTTAGGCGAATCAATCACCCATTTTGATGATTTAATTTTACTCAATTGTGAACTAATCGCCACAGGTTCACGCCAACAAGTTCTCACAGAAGAAAACCTACATCGTGCTTATGGTGGAAAAGTCATCTACTTCAGTGATGCAGCATAATAAATTATAATTCAGGAGTCAGGAGTCAGGAGTCAGGAGTCAGGAGTCAGGAGTCAAGAGTAAAACCTGCTTGATAGTTGATTTTTGGATTAAATTTTGTACTTCATTTACCTGCAAGATACTGTAATTATTTTATCTATCTCTTCCTCTTCCTTCTCTTCCTTCTCTTCCTTCTCTTCTTCCTTCGTGTACTTCGTGCCTTCGTGGTTCATTCTCATTTATGTTAAACACACTCATTGAACCATTACAATATAGCTTCATGCAACGTTCATTAATCATCGCCATATTAGTAGGCTTATTATGTGCGATAGTTGGTAGTTACTTAATGGTACAAAGACTAGCATTACTAGGTGATGCGATCAGCCATTCCGTACTACCAGGACTGGCGATCGCCTTTATGATAGGTGCTAATATTTTTATTGGGGCGTTTATTGCCGGGATATTAAGTACCATAGCCATAGCATTTATTAAAACCCGTTCCCCCATCAAAGAAGATGCAGCAATGGGGATAGTATTTTCAGCTTTTTTTGCCCTTGGTATTACCCTAATTACAATCATTCAAAAAAGCAATAAAATCGACCTTAATCATTTTTTATTTGGTAACATTCTCGGCGTAACAGTTGACGAAGTGCGAGACACAGCTATCATTGCTGCTATCGTTTTAATCATCGTTTTTTTACTATACAAAGAACTGTTATTTTACACCTTTGATCCATTAGGCGCACAAGCCGCAGGTTTACCAATTAATCGTTTAAACTTTGGTTTAATGTTGTTAATTTCTTTAACAATTGTCGCCAGCATGAAAGCTGTAGGAGTGATTTTAGTATTATCACTATTAATTACCCCAGGGGCAACTGCATATTTATTAGTAAAACGATTACATGAAGTAATGATTTTAGGGGCGGTAATTGGTGTAATTTCTAGTATTAGCGGAATGTATCTGAGCTATTTTTATAATTTACCTTCTGGACCTGCGATTGTGTTGGTTGTTTCGGGTTTATTTATCTTAGCTTTTTTGTTTAGTCCTAGACATGGAATTTTTCAGCACGCTGGAGGCAAACAGCAGAAAACAGGAAGTTAGGGAATATCACCTTTTACCCATCTTCACAGAAGATGGGCAAAAAAGCGATCGCTCTTGTTAAATTCTTCCTGATTTAGCAGACACCCCGGCGGAAATACATAAACCTTAATTGATCAATTACCCTCAGGTGGAACTGGGGGTTTCACTAAAACATTTTTCGATTATATACAAAAAAAATATTTGCATAACCGAAACTTTCCGGATCTAGTCAAAATCCCTACGGATAAGAAAAACAGTAGATGCACCTTAATTTAGATCATTACCCTCAGCCATTAGCTGGGGGTTTTATTTGAGCAATTTTGAATTGCTTTGAATTGCTTAGTTTTGTATTTTTGTGAGTAAAAAAGTTCTTTGACCAATAGAACTTTAATTGAGTGTGAATTTCTATGAATCACTTTTCCCTCAGCTTTTTAGGCTGGGTATTTTATTATAGCGTATTCTCTAAAGAAAGGGTATTTTTTAATAAAACTTTATCATTTCCAGAAAACCGCAATTTTAAAGCAAACCAGCAGCTGACCAGACTGCATAACCAATCAGTGCAAATAACAACGTAATCAAAGCTGTCATCACATAACAAATACATATTAGCAAGCCATCCGATTCAATACTGGCAACAGCAAAAAGTAAAATACCGATGGTAGGGATAGGATTGGTAAAGGGAACAGGTGACATTAATAGAACAGTCAACCAGGAAATACAAAAGCCATTAAATCGCCAAGTCAAATCATGAGAAGCAATTTTTGTCAAGCGGGGACGAGTAATTTTTTCTAATAATGAAGTGACTCGACATAAGTTTTGCAGGATAACTTGAGCAAAGGGGCGAGGAAATTGATAAGTAGCGATTTTTCTAGGTAGCCAAGGCGATCGCCTACCCAAAAGCATTTGTAGAGACAACAGCAAACAAGCGACCCCAAAAGGACCAGTTAACCCTGGAGGCATGGGAAACAAAAACGGTAAAACTAATAATGCAATCACCAAGCTAAAACCCCGTTCTGAGGTTTCTGTCAGAACATCACCTAGAGTTAGTGACTGGTCTGATAAACGTTGCAGTAAAGACTTTATCTCTTGAGAAAATCTTAGATGTATTTTCATAGGATTTTCTAGTAAATACCACATTCAGAAGACTACACAGGGGTGAGGGGGGATCTCGCAGGGGTAGGTTTTTAATATGATCTGTGAAGGCAAGACCAGGAAGACAAGGAAGGCTTGTCCTGAGCGTAGTCGAAGGGATGGACAAGAAAGATTTTATACGGACAATGGTTTTTTGACGGACTATTTTTGTGACTAAAAATACAGACTTTGTACTGTTTTCCTCCCTTGTCACCTTGTCCACCTTGTCCACCAAGTCTTGCCCTGACGACAATGTAAAATACCTACCCTTGTGAGGTGAGGGGGGATCTAATCGAGAAATAAACCTGAATATCTGTAACTAGCAACTTACGTTAAGTAGTGATTTCGCCATCGGTATTTGTTAGTGTTAGTTAAGAAAACAGTAACTAGCTACTAACCCTGGAAAATCTTTCCACCTACTTTCCTGTTTCTCAACCTCAACCCTTTGATTGATCAATGTTTTGAGTTTATTCAGCAACCCCTATTAATTGATCATAGCGTTTGTTGGGTTTCACTGTGTTCAACCCAACCTACAAAAATTCTGAGTGACAGTTGGGGTGCGGAATGTGGGATCTCAAATGACTAACGTTTTGAGTAACGACCATCAAAAAACCGGGGTCATGCCCCGGCTTTTAAAGTCTGCGTCGTTTCCGCTCAACAGCCGTCTGGTCCACAGAAATGTCTTCCGTACAGTACCTCTGCTTCACAGATATAGATAATGCCCGCATAATCCATGAAAAATGTAATTGCGACCTTATCTGCTATATTCTCCGCCATCTCCCGTGTTTCGGTGAGTACCTCGAACTTCACATTTGAATCAGTGTCAGCAGTGTTGGGTTTACCGGTAGAGCGCACGTTACGACTACCTTTACCGCCAGTATCCACCACTGTGTAACCAGTCGCTCCGCATTCTTCAATGATCTTGGCGACCTTTTTGAGCAGAATCTTTTCGGTGACGATGACGAGCTTGTTGGCACGCTTGGACATATTGATTACCTCCTTACCTACGTAACTTGATATTATATATTCTTGTTATGCAAACCCAATACTGAGTTGCTTAGTCTGCCGGTTCAAGGAGCGCCAACAGACCACGACCCCTCTGGGATTAGCCGCCGATCGCCTGGGCAAGCCCGACAAAGAAGGGTATACACAAGCCGATTGCAACTGGTGTACCAATGGCTGTGGATGCACCTATATAAGCGGAGGGATTAGCTGAAGGGATACCGGCTCGCAATGTAGGAGGACCGGAGATGTCGGAACTGGAGGAAGCGATGACGGCCAGCATTACCACACCACCCATGCTGAATCCCGCGACTTGGTGGGCAATCATACCTAAACCGAAGGCAATTAACCCATGTATAAATGGTGCTATCACACTATACACAACGTACCATTGAGCTACCTTACGCAGTTCACCAACCCTTGACCAAGCTTCCATACCCATAACCAACATCAAGATCGAGAGCAAACCACGAAAGGCGGGATCGTAGAAGCTTTTGTAGACACTTTCCGGCTGGGTGAACAGTCCCAGAGCTAGACCTAACAACATGGCGGATAAAGCAGGACCACGGAGACTTTCCTCGATGATTGGCCATATCTTCACTTTATTATCACCGGGATCTTGCTGCTGACTGAGATACTCCTGTCTGGTAGTGGGATAATCGCCTGCCGCCACAGCCTGCTTGCTGAAAGACTCCTGCATAGCAGAGTCGCCTGATTCTTTAAGTTTCCTCTTGTTGAGGTAAATATTAGCTACCACAATGGCAGTTACAAGGGCGGGAATATCCATGAAGGGATATAGTGCGCCAGCCCATGCTTCAAAGGGAATTTTTTGTTCTTCCAGTACCGTCAGACCAGCAGCCATTGTAGAACCACTCACCGCACCAAATAACCCCCCGGTGGCGATCGCGTCAACTACTTTGACCTTTGGCAGTTTGGCTAACGTATAGCGCGAGATGAATACAATCGTAATCCCTGTTACTACAGCAAAGATCATGGGTAACACCATCTCCGTCAGATTAGAATTACGGATCGCAATTCCACCAGTCAAACCGATTTTGGTCAGCAGCATGAAGACGATGATCGTACAAATTGACTCTGGAATTACCAATTCACTACCAAGAGCAGCAATGATCATCCCCCCAATCAAAAAGGCCAGTGTTGGAGACTGCAACTGAGCAATAAAGTCCGTAATAAATAAGGACACAAAATCCACGAGTACCTCCTTCTCCTCTGACGAGGAGCATTGAATCAATGAACTAAAAATGAACTAAATGAGATTTAAAGAGCTAAAAAAAGTAAAAATGAGGCTCTTCACACCTACAGCACAGGTTTTTACCGCAGACTGAAATTACAAGCACTTAGCCACACCAAAACAACTATTTTCAACTGCCAAAAACTTGATCGCTAATAATGCAACTATGATTATTTGGTAATAACAACCCTTGGTAACAATTAGAAATTTTGTCACCCAGTTTACTATTAGTTGAAAATATTAATGTTGGCTAATTTCTGTTGATGTAATTTCCAGAAGTTAAGCTGTCAAAATAAAAAGTAAAGAGTGTTTATTAACAGCCTTTTCATTTTTATGTTGCGGTAGAGGATATACTAATGTTGATATAAATATGTAATTTCAACATTTAAGTTTTATTAAAACTTTTTTCTCAAAATACATTTGTCAATGCTCCTCAAGTAGTGCTTAACTGTTTTCTAAGTACAAAAAACAGCAAGTGTAAAATATCTTGCTGATTTGTAATTATGTTTGACAATTTACATGAATTGTGAATTAAGGTTCTACTTCAGGAGAAATCCTAGTTACCTTGAAACACAATCATGCAGAACTATCTACCCAGTTTGGTTTTTGCAGTTGAAACCGGGGATCAACTGTTTGATTACAAATAGCATACAGCCTTTAGGTCAAAAAAAAAAAACCCAAAGACATGAATTATAAGAAAAATATTATATACCTCATATAAGCAGAAGCTTATATGAAAGCCCAAAATTGGCTGTATTAGTCAATGTATAAGTTTTATTCTATGAAAACCATTATTTATTTATGAGGGAACAGGGAACAGGGAATAGGTAAAAAAAGGTTTACTGAGAAAATATATAGGCGAAATTTAATTCGCCTGGTTTAGTATTAACCTACATCATCATGAGCGAAACGGTTAAACAGGAAGTCTAACGCATAGTTACGGAGTTGATAATACTTGGGATCTTCCATAATTAGAGCGCGATCGCGTGGCCGGGAAAAAGGAATTTCCATCACTTCCCCAATTTTGGCATGAGGTCCATTAGTCATCATCACTAACTTATCCGCCAAAAACAGCGCCTCATCAATATCATGGGTAATCATCAACACGGTACAACGGTTTTCATTCCAAATTTTTAACAACTCCTCCTGTAACTCTTCTTTGGTGATCGCATCTAAAGCGCCAAAAGGTTCATCTAAAATTAATACTTTCGGACGAATAGCTAAAGCGCGAGCAATAGAAACACGCTGTCTCATCCCCCCAGACATTTGCATGGGTTTCTTCTCCATAGCATCAGACAGACCAACCATAGCTAAATGTTCCCGAACAATAGATCGTTTTTCGGCTTCTGGTTTAGTGGGGTAAACAGCATTTACAGCCAAGTAAATATTTTCAAACGCTGTCCGCCAAGGTAAAAGCGCATAGTTTTGGAATACTACCATCCGATCTGGACCTGGTTTAACAATTGGTTGTCCTTCCAATAACACCCGGCCAGTGGTAGGAGTATTAAAACCAGACACCATATTTAATAAAGTGGACTTACCACAACCAGAGTGGCCGATCACACAAATAAACTCACCTTGATCAACTTCTAAATTGACTCCATCCAGAACTGTAAAGGGTCCTTTTTTCGTGGGGTAGGTTTTAGTGACATCTTGAATTTGTAGAAATGCTTGACGGTTGCGGGTTTTAGTAGATGTTTGCATTTGGGTTTTAGGGGAGTTATTAAAAGCGAGAGTACGGTTTTGCATAGTTTTGGTAATGGGTAATTGGTAATGGGTAATGGGTAATGGGTAATAATCTCATTCCCAGACTCTGTATGGGAACGAGAAAACTATTACCTTCTGCTTTTTTTAAGCCGTTTTAAGCTGCTACCTTTCTGGGAGTATCAAGTACCACTTCCGCCACAGAAAAATCACGTTTAATTTCTAAACTACTGAGATAAGCAAAAGGATCATCAGCGTTGAAAGGTTTACCATCAAATAATTGAATAGGTTGACGGGTGTAACTGATATCTAAACCTAATTCCCTCGCTGCTGTACTAAACACACCCACACGACAAACTCTTTCCACAATTTCTACCCAGTTACGGGGGAAAGGAGTTTCACCCCATCTTGCTAACTGTGTCATAATCCAAGTTTGCTCAGTTCTGCTAGGACGATTAATGGCAGATGTACCATAAAATTGATGATGGGCATATTCCCGCATGGGATGATCTAAATCGCAACTATTAGCATTGGGATCTTCAAGTTGAATAAAATCAATGTCAGTATTCACATATTCCCGATTTGCTAAGATGGATCTCACTTCCTGAGCATTTTGAGGATCAGCACAATATTTACAGGCTTCTAACAATGCTTTGGTTAAGGCAATATGAGTATTAGGATAAGCACTAGCCCAGTCTTCTCTAACTCCTAAAACTTTAGCAGGATGTCCTAACCAAACTTCTAAATCTGTGGCAATTGTAAAACCTGAACCCTCTACTGCGGCGCGATAATTCCAAGGTTCTCCT
This sequence comes from Sphaerospermopsis reniformis, assembly GCF_005402885.1. NCBI lineage: Bacteria > Bacillati > Cyanobacteriota > Cyanophyceae > Nostocales > Aphanizomenonaceae > Sphaerospermopsis > Sphaerospermopsis reniformis. Next base: position 9,178 of record NZ_BJCE01000089.1, on the reverse strand, counting down.
ACACAATAACCATCAATACTTCCACCTTTCAAATCTACCACCATTTGGGCAGGGGGAATATTTTTCATGGCGACATCAATATCAGGATCAATTCCTCCTGCTGCTAACCAATAACGCAAAAGTAAATTGTGCATTGATGCCGGATGTACAACCCCCATTCTGTGCATTTGTTCACGGGTTTTGAGAAGGTAGTTGTGGAAGTCAGAAAGACTATGTACACCCTGTTCATAAAACTTTTTCGCTAGGGTAATGGCGTTACCGTTGCGAGTCATAGTTAAGGATGTGACAATCGGTAAAGGTTGGTTTTTATTACCTCCTAATGATAACCACATCGGCATTCCTGAAGGCATTTGGGCAGCATCTAAATATCCGCCAGTAATACCATCAACAACACCCCGCCAGTTACTTTCTCTAACTAAGGAAACTTCATCTAAACCATGTTTAGTAAAGAAACCTTTTTCTTTAGCTACTGCTAGGGGAGCGCAAGCTGTAATAGGGAGAAAACCAATTTCTAAATTTACTTTTTCTAAACCATGACGGGGGATGGCTGGGGTTTTTCTGGCACGTAGTTTTTTAATACGTTTTTGTTGGTTGAGGAAGTAGATCATTTCACTACGTAAGGTGTAGTAACTGGGATGTTCTACTACTTCCATTCGTTTCCTGGGTCTGGGAATATCTACTTCTAAAATATCCCCTATTTTTGATTCTGGTCCGTTGGTTAACATGACAATTCTATCAGATAACAAAACGGCTTCATCTACATCGTGTGTCACCATCACTGCGGTAACTTGATTTTCTTCACAAATTTGCATTAATTGTTCTTGCAAATTACCGCGAGTCAGTGCGTCTAATGCTCCAAAAGGTTCATCTAATAGTAATAGTTTAGGACGAATTGCCAGAGCGCGGGCGATCGCTACCCGTTGTTTTTGTCCTCCTGATAACATTGCTGGTTGTTTATCAGCATGGGGACGTAAACCGACCATATTTATATGTCTTTCAACAATTTCTTTACGTTCTGCTGCTGGCATTCCATTTAATACTGAATCTACTGCCAAAGCAATATTTTCTCTGACTGTGCGCCAAGGTAAGAGAGAATAGTTTTGAAAAACTACCATCCGATCTGGACCTGGTTTTTTAATTCTTTGTCCTTCCAGAGTTACTAAACCTTCTGTGGGCAAATCTAAACCAGCAATCATATTTAAAAGGGTTGATTTTCCACAACCAGAGTGACCAATTAAAGATATAAATTCACCCTTTTTAATTTCTAAATTAATGCCTTTGAGGGCGATATATTGGCCGCCACCAGTTAATTCAAAGACTTTATCAATTTGATCTACAGCAACAAATACTGACATATTTTTGGTAATTGGTAATGGGTAATTGGTGATGGGTAATTTGTGATTGCTGAAGAGCAACCACAGGGGGGTTGCCCCTACTTTTGTTCTGGTAAAATACGGTTTTGTAACCAAGCCATGAATTTATCAAGTAATAAACCCACAACACCGATATAAACCAGAGCCAAAATAACTTCACTGACGTTATTATTTTGATAAGCGTCCCAAATAAAGAAGCCAATACCAACGATACCGGACATCACAATTTCTGCCGCAATAATCGCTAACCAAGCTAAACCAATCGCGATTCTTAAACCTGTAAAGATGTAAGGTAAAGCCGCAGGAATTAAGATGTTAATAAAGTATTCTTTTTGGGAAAGTTGGAGAACTTTAGCAACGTTATTGTAATCACTGGGAATTTCTTTTACACCCACTGCTGTGTTAATCAAAATTGGCCAAATTGAAGTGATGAAAATTACGAATAATGCGGCTGGTTCGTTTTGTCTTAAAGCTGCCAAAGAAATAGGAACCCAAGCTAAAGGCGGTACTGTTCTTAATAGTTGGAACAGGGGATCTAAAGCCTTAGACATTGTTTTGTTAATACCAATTAACACCCCTAGAGCAATACCCACAATAGCAGCTAAAGTGTAACTGATAGCTACCCGTTGCAAACTAGCTAAAATTTGCCAGAATAGCCCTTTATCAATGCCACCTTTGTCATAAAAAGGGTAAATTATTAAAATCCAAGTATCTTGAATAACTTGAATAGGTCCGGGTAAAGTTGCACCGGGAGTCCAGGCGAATAATTGCCAAGCTGCGAGAAATACAGCAAGGGCGATCGCTGGTGGTATCAGTTCAGGAAATTGCTTTTGTAAATTGGATATAAAATTGTTATCCAGCTTGGAACTTGCAGGACGTTTTTGGGCTATTGTCATGGGATGTTCTCTCCTAAAATTGGCTGATGATTAATGATAAATAACTAAGCACTAACTTTCTTAATTGTCAAACTCTTGATGTATGCTTCTGGATCTTCAGGATCGAATTTCACCCCATCAAAAAATGTTTCGACACCGCGAGAGGTAGTAGCAGGAATATCCGCAGTAAAACCAGCTTCTTTTGCTGCTTCTTTCCAAATATCTTCCCGGTTAACTTTATCAATTAAAGCTTTAGCTTTTGCCCCTTTATTAGCAATGTAATCTTTTGGTAAAAAGCCCCATCTCACGCTTTCAGTGATAAACCATAAATCATGACTCTTGTAGGGATAAGAAACACTACCTTTACCGTCTTTCCAGTACAAAGCAGCCATTGTTTTATCATTAATCTTACGGCCATCTCCCATGTCATAAGTACCCATGAATGGTTCCATCAAAATCTCAACAGGTAAGTTGAAATAATTTCTGCCAGCTAATATTTCCGCCGCTTCTTTGCGGTTATCAAAATTATCTAACCATTGTTGTGCTTCCATGATGCCTTTTAATAAGGCTTTTGTTGCTTTAGGATGTTGATCAACCCAGTCTGCACGCATGGCAAAATATTCTTCGGGGTGATCTTTCCAAATTTCTGCTGTCAATGCAGCCATAAAGCCAATTTTGTCTTTCACAATTCTATAAGGCCAAGGATCTCCGGTACTGAAAGCATCCATTGTTCCTGTTTTCATGTTGGCTACGGTTTGCGCTGCGGGAACAGTCAACAATTTAATATCTGTATCTGGGTTAATACCACCAGCAGCTAACCAATAACGAATCCAAAAATCTTGGTTAACTCCAGGAAATGTTTGCGCTGCGGTAAATGGTGTGGGGGATGATTTTAATTGAGCAAATAAAGATTTAGCTCCTGCAAGTTGCAAAGTTACACCTTTACCTGCGTGTTTGTTAGCAATGGCAATACCATTACCATGTGTGATTAATTGACATAAAACATACATGGGAATAGGTTTATTACCTTTAGTAATTTTACCTTCGGTAATTAAATGTGGCATGGGCATTTGCCATTGTCCACCATCAATCCCACCACCAGCAGAACCAATTTCTATATTATCTCTGGCCGAACCCCAAGAAGCTTGTTTAGAAACCGCTACATCAGTCATGCCATATTTAGCAAAGAAGCCTTTTTCTTTGGCAATAATTAATGGAGCAGATTCAACGATGGGAATATATCCTAATTTAACTTTTGTAGTTTCTGGTTGTTGTTCTGCACTAATATTCGCTACTGGTTGAGCAGTATTAGTTGTATTCGTACCGCCTGTGTTACCTGCTTCGGGAGGGTTGCCTAGACAACCTTTCAGGAATACTGCACCTGCGGAAGCTCCGGCAGTAACGATAAATTTACGGCGAGAAATTTGATTCAAAAAGTCAGACATAAAATACATCTCCTGGTTTTGCAAATCTATTTTTTAGCCATGAAAATTACCACAAGAAAAATTTATTTCTTGCACTTGCATACAATATATTCAGTCGTGCTAAGTTCTCATTTTCCGACAGAAAATGCCTAACTTAGCTATGAAAACAAAGGCGGATTACTGTGATTTGTTGGATGAGTTACAAAAAATTTCTCAACCATTGAAAATTATTTTACAGGTTTTTTTAAGGAATGCAACTACTTGGAGAGCTAAATCTTAAATGAATATTAGATTAGACATATAAGTAAAAATTTATAAATAGAGATAAATTTTGCTAAAAGTTTCTAATATATATCTTGAGACTGATGATTATGATTAGGTTTAGGCTATGCAATCCGTAGGTATTGGTTTAGTTTATTACCCTCAAAGGGCATGATATAAATAATTTTGATATTCTCTATAAGATTAAATCTGCAATCATAGATGAATCTTATTTGGTGACTGGTGACTGGGGAAACAGGAAATATTTATCTTTCTCCTGACTCCTGACTGTTGATAACTAATAACTGATATAAATGAAAACTAATGAAAATTATTGCTTATAGCTATAGTGATCCACTGTTGGAAACTACTCCCGATGAAGCTAGTTGGGGTTGGGAAGTAGATCACATTTATCAAGACCTGGGAGAGCGATCGCAACTACAACAATTAATAAGTGACTGTGAAACCGAACCTGCAAATTATCTGTTGATTCGACGTTTAGAAGAATTGGGAGATACATTAGCACAAGTGAGCGATCGCCTCAACCAATTAGAAGCTATGGGCGTAATAGTCATTGCTACTGAACAACAATATACATCTGAATCTGCTAAATTCCGTGTCGAACTCCTCAACTTACTCCAAGAAATTCAGCGTCAACAACGTAGTCGCCGCATCCTTCAAGGACACGCTAAAAATCGTCTCGAAGCCTTACCACCTCCAGGTAAAGTTCCCTATGGCTACCGTAGAAGCAAAGACAAATATATTATTGATCGCAGTACATCACCTATAGTCAAAGATTTTTTTGACAACTTTCTACTTTATGCTTCTCTACGCGGTGCTGTTCGTTATCTAGCCAAAAAATACGCTAAAAAAATCTCTGTCACTACCGGCAGACGTTGGTTAACAAACCCCGTTTATCGTGGTGATACCGCTTATCAAAATGGAGAAATTATTTCTGACACTCACATAGGTATCATTTCTAGGGAAGAAGCAGCGCAAGTTGACAGACTTTTACGCCGCAATAGTCGTTTACCATCTCGTACCGCTAGTGCGCCCCATTCTTTAGCGGGGTTAGTTGTTTGTAGTCAATGTCAGTCTAGAATGATAGTCACTCGTGTTACCCAGCGTTTTCAAGAACATGAGTATTTATATTTACGCAATACAAATTGTCCCCAAAATCCTAAATGTCGTGCTATTCCTTATCAAGATGTTTTGGAAAAGACAATTGAAATTGTTTGTCAAGATTTACCTTTAGCAGTTGCAGGAATGAATTTTCCCCAATTAGATACTATTAAAAATAGTTTAAATCATAAAATTGCACATCAACAACAAATCCTTGAACAGTTACCCACCTTGATAGAAACTGGAGTTTTAGATCCAGAAACAGCTAAAATCAGAGCTTATAAACTTCGCACAGAAATTTCTCAAATGCAAGCCAAATTAGCTATTCTCCCTCCTGTCAACTTGCGTGCTGTTGCTGAAGTTGTTTCTATTCCCCAATTTTGGTTAGATTTATCAGAAGTAGAAAGACGATTTTATTTAAGAGAATTTATCCAGCAAATAGAGATAATTCGTCAAGGTGAAAACTGGCATTTACAGGTAAATTTCATTTTTTAATAAGTTTTAATAAGTAGGGGTTGCTGATAGCGGAGCGTGGCGTAAGCCTTCAATAATGGACAATTACAGCTATTTTCAGGTAAATAAACCACATTTTGATTTAGGTTTCGCGTCAAAAATGTAGGGGCGTTCGCGAAGCGTGCTGGAAGCATCAGCATTCGGACAATTAATTATCGGTTTTTACCGAAGACTATCATCCGAATGCTTCGCCCTGACTGTGGTCTAAAGACATAAAAACTTCTGTAACAATTAAAAATTGACAATGAAACAATTATCAATTATCAATTGTCAATTGCTAAACTGGATCAAACCTGATACTTCTCAGACATCCTCTGACTCCTTGATCTCCTACCTAAAGAATTTGTGATAAAAACTTCCTTGTTCTCTCTTCCTTGGGTTCAGTAAAAAACACATCAGGAGTTGCTTCTTCAACCAAAAAACCACCATCCAAAAACACCACTCTATCAGCAACTTCCCGCGCAAAACCAACTTCATGAGTTACAACCACCATCGTCATTCCCTCACTAGCAAGGTTTCGCATCACATCTAAAACTTCTCTCACCATTTCCGGATCTAACGCAGAAGTCGGTTCATCAAACAACATAATTTTTGGTTGCATAGCTAACGCACGCGCAATAGCTACCCGTTGTTGTTGTCCCCCTGATAACTGTCCTGGATATTTATTTGCTTGGGCTAAAATTCCCACCCTTTCTAACAGTTGCATTGCTAATTCTTCCGCTTTTTGTTTTGGTAATTTACGTACCCAAATCGGTGCTAAAGTGATATTTTGTAAAACTGTTAAATGGGGAAATAAATTAAACTGTTGAAACACCATCCCCGCTTCTCTGCGGACAGCTTCAATATTTTTTAAATCACTACTTAAAGTAATTCCATCAATAGTTATTTTTCCCTGTTGATATTCTTCCAAAGCATTAAATGTTCTGATAAAAGTTGATTTTCCTGAACCGGAAGGACCCATTAAAACAACAACTTCACCCCGGTTGACTGTTAAACTCACTCCTTTAAGAACGTGAAATTTACCATACCACTTATGAACATCCTCAGCGATAATAATTGGTGCTTTTATTGTTTCTTGTGCTTTCATATATTTCAACCTCAATTGAATAATTGTCTATAGCTGTAGACAAGGTAATTAGAACATTTAGTAAAACGATAACTTATACAATTAAAAGCTTTTAATACTGTCACCTGTCACCTGTCACCTGTCACCTGTCACCTTGCTTTTCTAACCTGCGAGAAGCTAAAGACATTGAATAACAAAATACCCAATAAATTGCCCCAATAAATATATAAACTTCTGCATATCTCCCTAAAAATCGCGGTTGTGCTAAAATAGAACGAGCAATTCCTGTTAATTCTACCAATCCCACCAAAGATAACAATGAAGTATCTTTAAATAAACCTATAAACTGTCCCACAATTGCCGGAATTACAGCACGTAAAGCTTGGGGCAATATAATTAATATTAACACTAAAACTGAATTTAATCCTAGTGCCTTTCCTGCTTCAAATTGTCCCCTGGGAATTGATTGTAAACCACCGCGTACATTTTCAGCCATATAAGCAGCACTAAATAAAACCAGTCCCGCAATTCCTCTAATTAAGCGATCTAAACGTAAATCATTTGGTAAAAATAAAGGTAACATAACTTGGGCAATAAACAAAATTCCTATTAATGGTAGTCCTCTAACTATTTCAATATAAAGAATAGAAAACCAGCGAATTATCAATAAATTACTGGTTCTTCCTAATGCTAATAATACTCCAATGGGAAAGGAAAGAACAATACTAACAATTGCCATTAATAATGTTAACATCAACCCATTCCACAGATTTGTGGAAACAGATTTTAAACCAAAACCTCCTCCAATTAACCAGATATTAATTGCAAAAGATAATAACCATGCTGGTGCAAGCCAAGGTGTGATAAATTGAGAAAATCGGTTTTTGATGACATTTTGTTTTTTGGTAAATAAACTCCAGGTTATCACACTTAAAGTTGTGATGATTCCTAAAACTATCCACAAACGCCAATATAAGGTTTTAGGAAATCTCCCCACTAAAAATAAATGTAAATTGGCTTGAATAACTTGCCATTGTGCTTGAGTAAATACCCAAACTACTATTCCTTTAATTATCCAAAAGAGAAAGATTAAACACAGAATACTTAATACTGTATTATACCAGTTATTAAAGAGATTTTTCCTTAACCAAGTTAATTTATTCATGGGTTATTGTTTATTTATTGTTGTTCTCGTTCCCATACTCTGTATGGGAATTAATTATAGAAGAATCTGGCTTCTATTAAACCATAGTCAGAGACTATGTGATAGCATTCCCCGTCTCAGACTGGGAACGAGATAACAATTATCAATTGTCAATTGTCAATTGTCAATTATCAATTGATAACTATCTTTCTTTGATCTGAAATTTATGATTGATTAAATTCATCATCAAGGAAATAATTAAACTAAGAGTGAGATAGGTAAGCATAATTAATATCATCACTTCTACAGCTTTTCCCGTTTGGTTAAAAGTGGTAGAAGCAACAAAATAAATATCTGGATAACCAATAGCGATCGCCAAACTAGAATTTTTAGTTAAATTCAAATATTGACTGGTAAGTGGGGGAATAATTACCCGCAAAGCTTGGGGAAAAATAATCAAACGCATTAACAAAGTTGATTTTAAACCCAAAGATAAACCCGCTTCCCATTGTCCCTTAGCTACTGATTTTATCCCACCTCTGACAATTTCGGCAATAAACGCACCTGTGTAAAAAGTTAACCCTAATAACAATGTCGAAAATTCTGGAGTTAAGTTAAAACCCAGAACTTCTAAACCATTTTGACTAAGTTTAATGAAACCAAAAACAGAAATTTTATTTTCTAAATTTGGTAAACTCAGAAAAACTGCAAAGTACCAAAATAACAACTGTAATAATAAGGGTGTGTTTCTAAAAATCTCCACATAAACTAAACTGATATTTCTCACTAACCAATTATCAGATAAACGCGCAATTCCCGCAGTTATTCCCACAATTGTTGTGAGGATAATTCCCAAAATTGCTACACGCAAGGAATTAATTAACCCAACCCATAAAGCACGCAAATAGGTATCAGTGGGATTATAGTTAATAGGAGTTTCGCCAATATCAAAAGACGCTTGTTGCTGGAGAAAATCAAAACCAAAGTTAATTCTTAATTGCTGTAAGTTGCGGTTGACATTTATCCATAATATAGTAACTATAGCTATTGCTAAAATGACAGCTATAACTTGTGTTGCAATTTGCAAAAAACGATAATCACGCCATATCGGTGGTTTGGAATTAGTCATTATTCATTAGTTATAGTATTTACCAAGCTAGTGAGGTACAGAGTTTTTTATCTTAGGGAATTGGTAATTGGTAATTGGGAATTGGTAATTGGTAATTGGGAATTGGTAATTGGTAATTGGTAATTGGGAATTGGTAATTGGGAATTGGGAATTGGTAATTGGGAATTGGTAATTGGGAATTGCTGATTAAAAAACATAAAATTGATTACCCAGTCACCAGTCACCAGTCACCAGTCCCCAGTCCCCAGTCACCAGTCCCCAGTCACCAGTC
>NZ_BJCE01000088.1:0-20142 GCF_005402885.1 Sphaerospermopsis reniformis | reverse complement strand
TTAGTGAGGGCAAGACTGGGAGGACAGAGCAGAAAAGGTGAAAAGGAAGGAAATACGTAACAAAAATGTACAATGGGTAACAAAACCTCAGGCTAAACAGACCTTGTACTGAGCGAAGCCGAAGTACATTTTTTGTATAAAATCTTCCTTGTCTACAATACCTCCTTGTCTTCGGTGGTCCTGCCTCAACAGATAATATTAAAAACCTACCCCTGTGAGGGCAGGGGGCAGGAGGTAGGGGAGGTAGGAGTTATTTATTTTGGATTTTGGATTTTGAATTTTGGATTGTTTTTGTTAACTCCAATCTAAAATCTAAAATCTAAAATCTAAAATTTTTTTCCCCAGTCCCCAGTTCCCAGTCCTTACTTCACACTCCGCCCAAAACCAAAATGAGGCCGTGCTTTTTCCATTGTAGGCATTAACCACGCTAACCCTTCGCTGGTTCCCACCCATAACTTATTACCCACATCAGGGGCAAGAGTCAACACCTGACGAGAAGGCAAACCGTTTCAAGTTACGCATAGTTCATTTTCGGAGATATCTAAATAGACCCAGTATACCCCTAGCGCGTTTTGGGTACATATGTATATAATTGGTAATATTTTTCATCTTCGGTAGAACCACGGTATATTTTCCATTTACCGTTCTACCATTTTTTCGTTATATATTTCGGACAGGTCTAAAGACTATACTGAAATAAATAAAGAGATAAATACAGAAGTTATCAAGAAAATACAAACTATTTATAAACGCAGCATTAGCAATTTAGAAGAAAGAGGTTTAAGAACTTTATTTTTAGCTTATGGAATGGTCACTTGGACAGCAAATGATGGTGGTAGAAATCTTCAAGCACCTTTAGTTCTTATTCCTATATCAATTCAAACAAAGGGGTAAGTAAATTAATCCGATCTGGAGAAGCACAAATTAACCCTGTTTTACTCTATATTTTTGGAAAAAGAATATGGTTATCAAATTACTTCAGAGCAATTATTAAATGTAAATGGTGATTCTGATATTCCAGAAAATGAAATACCAGATTTACAAAATATTGCTGATAAATCAGAAATGTTGAATACTGTTACAGAACTTTACATATTTAGATATGGTAGTCCTATTAAGGGTAAAAATGTCAACATTTCATAATATCTTCCATCTAATGAACATAACTGATTTGTGAACACATACAAGCTTGAAGATAGCGGAATTTATCTAACATTTTTTCACCCCATTCTTTAGGAACATATACAAGTTGTCAAATTAGATAAGCGATGAGACTGGCATAAATTTGTATGCCAATACCATTAACATTTTGGGCTTAATTGTTTATTCAAACATCATAAATATGAACCCCAAGATCATCAAATAACTGAGTACAGTTAAATGCTTTCAGTATAAAGTTTGAATATTATACTCCGTGAATACATTGTATCTGTTTGTCAGCAGTGCAGTTTAGATGACTTGTGATACACTGATATGTACACAGTTGTAAAGCAATCTTAACAAAAAGTTAAAATTTTTCTTATATAAGAAATTTAAATATAAAAGTTAAAAAGTTTCAAAGAATAACTTATCCAAATCTTGATATATTGTGAGTCAAGTTACAAATTGCGTCGTGTGCAATTTTTTATCCTGCGCCCACCCTTGAGCTAAACCACAGTTAACAAAGTTTCCTCCATATCTTTTTCTCCTATCAGGGCAAGATATCAGGAAAGGAAAAACGGGAATGAAAGCTATATAGCCCAAAAACCCGAATTATTCCGATTTTGAGGGGATAACTTCCAAGAATGCCTGTAAAGTTCCGAAGTTTCCCTAAAACTAATCAGGTTTAGTAGGGTTAGCATAAGAGATAGAAAACACTTTGTGTGCGGGTAAAGAAAAATTAAAAGCGTGTCACAGTACGCCTACATATAAAAGAAGATATGCGGTAAACTACAACCGCTGCCAGCTTTTTGTAGCACTAATAACGCTATATCCGCCCACCTCCGTCTTTTCTATATAAGTTTTTCTTATAGTTATCATGAGAAAACGAGAAAGAAAAAGGGCGATAAGAAGTTGCACATAACGTGATTTGATAGTAATAAAGAGTGACTTCTTGGAAGGAAAATATGTCTTACGCGCAAACTTCGACTCAGAGCAAATCTGGGTATCAAGCTGGGGTAAAAGATTACAGACTTACTTATTACACACCTGATTACACACCTAAAGATACAGACCTGTTAGCAGCATTTCGGATGACCCCCCAACCCGGAGTTCCTCCTGAAGAAGCTGGTGCGGCTGTAGCTGCTGAGTCCTCTACTGGTACTTGGACAACAGTATGGACAGACTTGTTAACCGACCTAGATCGTTACAAAGGTCGTTGTTATGATATCGAACCAGTTCCTGGTGAAGATAACCAATATATTGCTTACGTAGCTTATCCTTTAGACTTATTTGAAGAAGGTTCTGTAACCAATATGTTGACCTCTATTGTAGGTAACGTATTTGGTTTCAAAGCTTTACGTGCATTGCGTTTAGAAGACTTACGCATCCCCGTAGCTTACTTGAAAACCTTCCAAGGACCTCCACACGGTATTCAAGTTGAGCGCGACAAATTGAACAAGTATGGTCGTCCTTTGTTGGGTTGTACAATTAAGCCCAAATTAGGTCTATCTGCTAAGAACTACGGACGTGCAGTATACGAATGTTTGCGTGGTGGTTTGGACTTCACCAAAGACGACGAAAACATCAACTCCGCTCCTTTCCAACGTTGGAGAGACCGTTTCTTGTTTGTAGCAGAAGCGATCAAAAAAGCACAAGCAGAAACCGGCGAAATCAAAGGTCACTACTTAAACGTAACCGCGCCTACCTGCGAAGAAATGCTCAAGCGTGCTGAGTTCGCTAAAGAACTCGAAATGCCCATCATCATGCACGACTACTTGACCGCAGGTTTCACCGCTAACACCACCTTGGCTCGTTGGTGTCGTGATAACGGTCTGTTGTTGCACATCCACCGCGCGATGCACGCTGTAATTGACCGTCAAAAGAACCACGGTATCCACTTCCGTGTATTAGCTAAAACCCTGCGGATGTCCGGTGGTGACCACATCCACACTGGTACTGTTGTGGGTAAATTGGAAGGTGAACGCGGCATCACAATGGGCTTCGTTGACTTGCTACGTGAAAACTATGTTGAGCAAGACAAGTCTCGCGGTATCTACTTTACCCAAGATTGGGCTTCTATGCCTGGTGTAATGGCAGTTGCTTCCGGTGGTATCCACGTATGGCATATGCCCGCATTGGTAGAAATCTTTGGTGATGACTCCGTACTACAATTTGGTGGTGGTACATTAGGACACCCCTGGGGTAACGCTCCTGGTGCAACCGCTAACCGCGTAGCACTAGAAGCTTGTATCCAAGCTCGTAACGAAGGACGCAACTTGGCTCGTGAAGGTAACGACATTATCCGCGAAGCTGCTAAGTGGTCTCCTGAGTTGGCCGTTGCTTGCGAACTGTGGAAAGAAATCAAGTTCGAGTTTGAAGCAATGGATACCGTCTGATGATTTAGGATTTGCGATTTTGGACTATTAGAGCAATTTAAAATCCAAAATCCAAAATCTAAAATCTATGGGGCTGGGTCAAGCATGAATCTCAAGCAAATTGCAAAAGACACAGCCAAAACTCTCCAAAGTTATCTGACTTATCAGGCACTTATGACTGTTTTGGCGCAGCTAGGCGAAACTAATCCTCCTCTAGCACATTGGTTGCAAAACTTTTCTGCCGGGAAAATTCAAGACGGAGAAGCGTACATAGAGGAACTGTTTCTAGTAAAGTCAGATTTGGCTTTGCGGATAATGACTGTCCGGGAACACATAGCAGAGGAAGTAACCGATTTCTTACCGGAAATGGTGCGTACTGGCATTCAGGAAGCCAATATGAAACAGCGTCGCCAGCATCTCGAACGCATCACGCAACTAGATTTATCAAGTCCCAGCCCAAAAACAGAACAGCAGAAAATCTCAGATCCTGATTTAGATAATTTATCTGATTAGGATAGGCTTAAGTGCCAAAAACCAAATAGTAAAAAATAGCCACTTAACTAACAACAGCTATGCAAACTTTACCAAAAGAGCGTCGTTACGAAACCCTTTCCTATCTTCCTCCTCTGTCTGACGCGCAAATTGAAAAGCAAGTTCAGTACATTTTAAGTCAAGGTTATATCCCAGCAGTTGAGTTTAACGAAACTTCTGAACCTACCGAACTTTTCTGGACAATGTGGAAGTTACCTTTGTTTGGTGCTAAAACCACCCGTGAAGTATTGAGCGAAGTTCAAGCTTGTCGTTCTCTGTATGGTAACTGCTATATTCGTGTTGTTGGTTTTGACAACATCAAACAGTGCCAAGTTTTAAGCTTCATCGTTCACAAACCCAGCAGATACTAAAATCTGATTCGGTTTAATGTTTCAATAATTTATACATACCCTGGTGAGAGGTAGAGTTTTCTATCTCTCTTTTTTTGTATCGCTCACACGGTTGTGAACACAGATGCAATGATGAGTTGTATTGAAAGTTCATGTTGACTTTTACCAACTTTAATGGTAAATTAAGCAAAACAATTTATGTTTTAATTGTAGTCAAATCTACCTATAAAACTTATTTAAATACATAAAATTCAGACAAATGTAAATTAATTTTGGGTAAGTAAAGTACCCACCCAAAATTTTTGAATAATTGATTTTTTAGAAATTAATCAAGACTAAAAATTTACTATTTTAGTCAGTGGCAATGATCACATCAGTGGCTTTAATTACAGCATAAACCTGACTACCTTCTTGAATTTTTAGGTTGTCAGCCGAAGTTTTAGTAATGATTGAAGTTACTTCAACTCCAGGAGCTATTTCTATTATTACTTCAGAATTAACCAACCCAGGTACAACTTTTTTGACAGTGCCTTTGAGTGCATTACGGGCGCTAACTTGCATATTTTTATCTTCCTGATTATTGTTTATAATCAAACCAATAGTTATCATTATCTCGTTTAATTTTTGATTATAATTATACTTAATATATTTTTAATTTTTTCATGAATTAAAAAATATTTGGTCTTATTGAATTCATCTTATTAAATTTAGGACTTACCCATAAGTCACGGAAGAATGAACCACGTTCGCGAAGCGTGCCGAAGGCATAGGAGCGAAGGACACGAAGGAAAGAGGGTTGGAGAGATATTTTGCGTAAGTCCTGAAATTGATGGCTAATATATCACAACATTTTGCCAATTTGCTGGCTAGGTACAAATTTTTCTCCTCAATTTTGTTGAGAGATTGATTGTATATTTGTATATATTTATGTAAATTTTCTGAAAACACTTAAAAACTCAACGGGTTCTCAAACCTGTTCTGCATCTAGATTTGCCAATATTAACAAAACTTCATAAAGTTTTGTATTTCAATTTATAAAGAAAATATGTGGAAAATTAGATGAGAGCAAATATCAACTATATAAACATTCATAAGGGAGTGAACGGTTGTCAGATAGGAATATCTCAAAATTTGACGTAATTTAAGATTCTAATTATCAAGAATAATAGAGATTACGTCAGTATCTTGTTCTTTTCAAAAAGGACGACATTATATGACTAAATCACACCTTTCTCCAGATGATTTGCCTACCTATAAAACTACGCAAATCAGCGAATTATTAATGAGTCAACTGGAAGAAGTTACTAAAAAACGCTTTTTCCTAGCGTGTGAAAATACGGTGCGCGTTGTCTTATCCAGTTGCCATTGGTATTTTAAGGTTAATGGTGGTATTTTAATATTAATGATGGTTTGTCATGATATCGAAAGTTACCAAAATATCATGATTAATGTTCCCTATTTGGCAGATAAGTTAAAGCGTTTTGCTAATAAAGCCAAAATTAGTATTAGTTCACCAGTAAATAATGGTATCCCTTGGGTAATAAGTGTAGATCAACCTTGGCCTGGGGAAGACGTAAATAATTCTTAAATCAGGGAACAGGTGACAGGTGACAGGTGACAGGTGACAGGTGACAGTAAGAAGAAAATATCTCGTTCCTAGTCTCCGGCTAGGAATGACATAACAGAGGCTCTGCCTCTGCTTTAATAGAAGTCAGAGACTTCTATAATTCATTCCCATACAGAGTATGGGAACGAGAATTTTTACTTCTGCCTTCTGCCTCCTGCCTTCTGCCTTCTCTACGCATCCATTTCCGCTAATTCTAACCAGCGTTCTGTGGCCACATCTATAGCTTGCTTGAGTGCTTCTACCTGTTCATATAAATTTTGCACTTGGGTATATTTTCCCGGTGGCACATTTGCTAAAGCTTTTTCTGTTTCTGCTTTTTCTGTTTCTAATTGGGCAATTTTACCTTCTAATTGCTCAAATTCTCGTTTTTCCCAGTTAGATAAACGCCGACGTTTTTTAGTTTCTGTTTCTGGAGTTGGTGTTTTTTCCTCGGTGGTATTTTTCGCCTTTTCTTTACTATTAACTGCTTCCTGTTGTGCAGTTTCTTCAGCTTTTTTGTAATCTAAATAAACTGAATAATTACCCGGATACTGTCGTAAATTCCCACCTTCTTCTAGTGCAAAAATAGTATCTACAGTACGATCTAAAAAATACCGATCATGGGAAACTACAATTACACAGCCAGAAAAATCTTCTAAATATTCTTCCAAAACTGCTAACGTTTGCACATCCAAATCATTAGTCGGTTCATCTAAAATCAAAACATTCGGCGTACTAATCAGCAAGCGTAACAAAAATAAACGCCGTTTCTCTCCCCCAGAAAGTTTATAAATGGGCGCATATTGCTGATTTCCAGGAAATAAAAACCTCTCTAACATTTGGGAAGCAGTAATTTTTGTCCCGTCAGCAATTTTGATAAATTCCCCTTCTTCCTTAACGTAATCAATTACGCGCTGATTTTCATTAACTGCTGATAGTAATTCTTCAGAATGTTGATCAAAATAAGCAATATGTATTGTACTACCAATTTCTACAGTACCGCTATCTGGGGGAATGCGTCCGGTGATAATATTCATTAAAGTTGATTTTCCAGAACCATTTCCACCAATAATCCCGATTCTATCTTCGGGACTAAATTCATAGGTAAAATCATTAATTAAAGTTCTATCATTGTAAGCTTTAGTAATGTTATTGAGTTCAATAACTTTTTTACCAATACGTCTGCTAACTGTAGAAATATCAACCTTACCCTGAGCTTGTTTAAACTCAGTTTCGCGCATTGCTTGAATACGTTGAATCCGGGCTTTTTGTTTGGTGCTTCTGGCTTTTGGTCCTCTCTTTAACCATTCTAATTCTCGACGTAATACACCTTGATGTTTACGTTGACTACTCACAGCAGATTCTTCTGCTAAAGCTTTCTTTTCTAAATAATAGGAATAATTACCGGAATAGGTATAAATGTCACCTCTATCAATTTCGATAATTCTATTAGTAACTTTATCCAAAAAATAGCGGTCGTGAGTAATGAGAAATAATGCACCACGAAAGCGATTTAAATAACTTTGTAACCATTCCACAGATAAAGCATCCAGATGGTTTGTAGGTTCATCCATCAACAATACATCTGGTTCAGCTAACAAAGCTGTTGCTAGTGCTATCCGCTTTCTGTAACCTCCTGATAATGTGCCAACTTTCACATCAAAGTCAGCAATTCCTAATTTTGTGAGAATAATTTTCGCATTGGTTTCTAATTCCCATGCACCAGTAGCATCCATCTGCTGCATGACAAGAGATAAGCGAGACATTAATATAGAATCTTCGGGATAATGAGCTAATTTATCCGTCAGTTCTTCATATTCCCGCACTAAATTTGTATGTTCACCACTATCAGCAAATATCTGTTCTAAAACTGTGTGATTTTCATCTAATTCTGGTTGTTGAGGTAAGTAAATAATTTTAGCACCAGAGTTGGTTAAAATTTGTCCGCCATCAATTGATTCTAGCCCAGCTATCATTTTTAATAAAGTTGATTTACCAGAACCGTTAGTGCCAATTAAACCAACTTTATCAGTGGCATCAATGCTAAATGTGGCATCTTTTAATATTTCTTTGATCCCAAAATCTTTTTTAACTGATTGTAATGTAATAAGACTCATAAAATTTGGTAATGGGTAATGGGTAATGGGTAATGGGTAATTGGTGATTGGTAATTGATAATTGGTAATGGGTAATTGATTACTATTACCCCTCTTTCCTGTCACCTGTCACCTGTCACCTGTCACCTGTCACCTATCCAACAAATAAATCCAGGGGTAAATGTCCATACATTTCATTTACTCCACCTTCATAATAGGATTGACAAGAAACTAATACACCGCGATGATGTCCGGCGTAGGAATCTAAATAACACAGTCCATTTTTACCGTTTAATTTGATATAAACTGGACCTTCTGGGTGAGGTAAATTATCTGGTGCTTGATAACCGAAAGCGTGAGAATAGGTTTTCATTGCCAAAATTCCTTCTTCAGCTGTATCAGCACAAATCCCTAAAATTTGGTAATCAGACTGCTTAATAAGCAAAATTATTGCCTCACGGGTTAAGGCTTTTTCTAATGGTTTGAGGACAGGTGCTATATCTAAGCAGTTAAATTTGTTGAGGATTTTTTTGGCTTCGGAAATGGTGAGGTTGGTGCGGTTAGAAGTTGACATATAGCAATTGGATGTGTGAATTTACTTGGTTAGACAGGAAAAAGGTAAAAGTTAATAGAATTATAGAAGATTAAGGTATATTTCGTGAATTGAAAAATCAAATCTTCATGCTCTATATTTTATATATGTAAGTAAGTAAGTAAGTAAGCATTCAGCAGTCAGTAATCAGCTTTTGTTTCTAGTGAAACTGAGTTAATAAAAAGGATGCTCCAGTTTTGTCAAATTCCACCAGTGTTAATGATATCAATTTACAGCCTATTATGGTTTTCTTCTTTTTTGCTCACTCCTGACTCAAGAGGGCAACCACAGGGGGTTGCCCCTACGACTGACTCCTTTTATTTTTGATACAAATCAAGATTGATTTGAGATTTTGCCCAAGTTAAAAATAAAGGGAATACTACCTTGGGAATTTTCACCCATAACAAGCACATTTGGCATTTGTGCGCCCCCTGTTTTCCAAGCTTCAATTGCTTCTTTTTGTAAAACTAATTGTCCTCCTTGAGCTTTGAGAGTTTCTGCTAACAGTCTTTGAGCTTCGGCTTTACCTTTAGCGCGGTTAATTTCGGCTTGGGCTTCTTGTTCGGCTTCTCTTGCTATGTAGACGGCTCTTTGCGCTCTCTGTTCCGCAATTTGTTTTTCTTCAACTGCTCGCGCAAATTCTGGAGAAAAGGTTAAGTCAACTACGCTCGTATCTAATACGATTATCCCATATTTATCTAAGCGATCGCCTAATGCTGTATCAAAATCTTCTTTTAATTCACTTCTTTTGGTAATTGCTTCTTCTACTGTACGTTTTGCTGCTGCTATTTTAAATGCTTCCTGGGTTTGGGGCGCAATAATTTTAGAAACTATATTTTCTAGTGTACCTTGTTTTCTTCTTACTTCCACTACTTGCATCGGATCAAGACGAAAATTAATGGCAAATCTCGCAGTTAAATTTTGCAAATCTTTGGTAGAACTTTCTGCGGGAACTTCAAATTTCTGCACCGTTAAATCATACACATCTATCACTGAGATAAATGGCGGTTTAATGTGGATACCTTCTGTTAACGCACCGTCTCTAGCTTTACCCAAGATGCTAATCACTCCCGCTTGTCCAGGATTGATAATGACAAAGGAATTTAACCCCAAAATCACTATTATTGCCGCTATTATTCCTATAATTGAAGTCTGTAAATTTCCAAGTTGTTGATTTTTCAAGGTTATATCTCCTTTTATATACTGGTTTTTGAGTAAAATAACACAAATTCAGTTAATTAAAACTAATATTTGCCCAAGATTTAGATTTTTAATGTTAATTTGGCTGAAAATAACCCACCCATAACTATTTTTAATTAGGTTTCTGAAAATACACTGCTAGTAATATAATTCTTCTCTTGCTCAGGAAGCCGGATTTATTACCTGATTTATGGTAATATTGGATGCACGCGACTTTAAAGGGCTGTGGCTACAGAAATCAAATCTCACAAAGCATCAAGAAAGCGTAGGCATTTTGTACATCCTCTGCAACGTCTACTGGAATATGGACATGAATATCAACGACAAATTTGGTTAGCTACTGGTGCTTCTATCCTCAATAAAGTTTTTGACTTAGCACCACCGGCTTTAATTGGTATTGCGGTGGATGTGGTTGTCAAACAACAAGATTCTATCATTGCTCAGTTAGGTATTAAAAATATTTCTGGGCAGTTCGCTATTTTATCATTTCTCACGGTCGTTACTTGGATCTTAGAATCATTTTTTGAGTATCGCTATAAGTTACTTTGGCGGAATTTGGGGCAGAATATTCAGCATAATTTACGTCTGGATGCTTATAAACACCTACAAGACTTAGAATTAGCTTATTTTGAAGAACGCAGTACGGGTGGTTTAATGTCTATCCTCAATGATGATGTTAACCAACTAGAGCGTTTTTTAGATGTGGGTGCAAATGATATTATCCAAGTGATTACAACTATTGTAATTATTGGCAGCGCCTTTTTTATTTTAGCTCCTAGTGTAGCATGGATGGCTATGTTACCTATGCCCTTTATTCTAGGGGGTTCGGTAGCTTTTCAGAAATTACTTGCTCCCCGCTATGCTAATGTACGGGAAAAGGTGGGTTTACTTAATGGCAGATTATCTAATAATCTGAGTGGGATTACTACTATTAAAAGTTTTACATCTGAAGATTATGAAGCAGCGCGGATAGAATCAGAAAGTAATGCTTATCGGGTTAGTAATGCCAAAGCAATTGCTTTTTCTGCGGCTTATATTCCCATTATTAGAATGTTTATTTTAGCAGCATTCACAATATTATTGATTTTTGGGGGAATGCAAGTCATAGCAGGTAATCTAGCAGTTGGTGCTTATAGTTCTTTAGTGTTTTTAGTGCAATTATTATTGTGGCCTTTAACCAGATTAGGAGATACTTTTGATTTATATCAAAGGGCAATGGCTTCTACTAATCGAGTTATGGATTTGTTAGATACTCCGATTGAGATTCATACAGGAAATATTAATTTACCGGTGGAATTGGTGCGGGGTGCGGTAGAGTTTCAAAATGTGACTTTTGCTTATAAAGATAGACTACCAGTAATTAAACATTTATCTCTAGAAATTCCTGCCGGAAATACCATTGCTATTGTGGGTTCAACAGGGTCAGGAAAAAGCACCTTAGTTAAACTTTTGCTGAGATTTTATGAAGCCCAATATGGTAAAATTACTCTTGATGGTGTGAATTTACAAAGTTTAAATTTACGAGATTTACGCCGTTGTATTGGTTTGGTTAGTCAGGATGTGTTTCTGTTTCATGGTACTGTAGCGGAAAATATTGCCTATGGTACATTTGACGCTTCCCAGGAAGATATTATCATGGCCGCGAAAGTCGCAGAAGCCGATGATTTTATTATGCGATTGCCCCAAGGTTATGAGACAATTGTGGGAGAGCGGGGACAAAAGTTATCTGGTGGACAGAAACAACGAATAGCTATAGCTCGTGCAGTTTTGAAAAATCCGCCCATTTTAATCTTGGATGAAGCGACATCGGCAGTGGATAATGAAACAGAAGCTGCTATTCAGCGTTCTTTAGAAAGGATAACAGTTAACAGGACAACAATTGCAATCGCTCACCGTCTCTCTACCATCCGCAATGCTGATTGCATTTATGTCATGGAACATGGACAATTAGTAGAATCAGGAACTCATGAACAACTGCTAGAGAAAGATGGCGTTTACACCAATCTCTGGCGTGTACAATCGGGGTTAAGATAGGTGACAGTTTACAGGTGACAGGTGACAGTGAATAAGCATGGGAGCTTTCTAGCAGGGAGCAGGGGGAGGTTAATTTACCAATTACCCATTATGAATTATGAATTACCAATTACCAATTACCCATTACCAATCACCAATTATGTTTAGCAGTGCAAAACCAGAAACCGGGGATACCAAGTGGCGGAAACAATTAGATAAATTTGTCAAAGAAAATCAGCAAGAATTAGCTGCTTTATTTTGGGGATTGTGGTTAGAAAATGGCGATAGTCAGGGAACTATTGGTATTGATTTACAACCTCAGCCGCATTTTGTTTATTGTCCTCAAGAAGCGGTAGAAAAATTAAATGAGCGAGTGGAAAACCGACTACAAGAACTTCTAGGAATTATTGATAATAATAAACCAGAAATAGAAGTTTTAATGATTGGTATTGGTAAAGGAGAAATTAAATTAATTCAATTTGCACCTGAACCAGCACCGCAAAAGTGTTTTGAACAAGTTGGTAAAGATGTGGATACTTTGTTGGATTCTTTGGAACAAAAGATGAGTGAACAGTTAGTAATTTAAGAAAGCAAAAAATCGCAACTTTAGAAATAAGAAAATAATTAAATAGGAGAAAATAATGCCTAGAAAACGTCTGACTGAATTATTACAAGAAGAAGCTCAAAAATTTACCCCATCTCCCGATGAAACTGCGATTGAAGTTACAGCAGAAAAAGTCTTAGATACAGAAGAAACAGCAGAAACAGCAGAAACAGAAATTTCTACATTTGAGGAAACCACAGTTAAAACACCCTTGGAAACCACCGCTAAACGCGCAAATCCTACTAAAGCAGAATTAGAAATTACCATCAAGAACTTACAGGAATCTTTGGAAAAATACCAAAATCAAGAAACTACGCTGCAACAAGAAATCACTGAATTAAAAACCGCATTATCTGAACATAAATCTTTATCAGAAAAATTAGGTAAAGAACTTTATGAAACTAAAAAAACAGCATTAAAATTAGCTGAATCTAATTCTCAACTTATAGAAGAAAATAATGAACTTAAAAAGCAAACAGTGAAAGAAACAGTGAAAGAACCTGTTAAAGAAACCGTAAAACAACCTGCAAAAGAAATTACTAAATCTTTAGCAGTTAATCCCAGAAAATCCTACAAACCACCAGAAATAATTGTAGAAAAATCTAAACCAGATACAAAAAAAGATGATTTCTCTAATAATACTTGGTTGTATGATTAGAATTTAAGCTCCACATCATACCGCAGTTAGTAAGGATTCAGAATACTTTACCCCAAAGAAAATATTTTTAGCTGCTTCTAATTCTTTCTCCCGACTCCTGACTCCTAACTCCTTACCTAAATTCTAAAATATGTTGTGCTGTAATTTCTGCTTTTTCCAAGTGGGGAATATGACCACAATCTTTAATCCAAATTAGCTGACTTTGGGGAATAGCTTTTTTAAATTTGGGAGCATCCTTAGTTCCTAAAATTTTATCATTATCACCCCATAAAATCAGAGTTGACTGTTGAATTGTTGCCAATTGCGGAAATTTAAAAGCACTGTAACCACCGCTTTTAGTAAAAGCAATTAAAGCTTGACTCCAATTAGGCATTTTTAAGTGTAAATCCCCACAACATAAAGCATCCGCATTTATTAAATCTGGGTTTTTATAAGCACTGCGACAAATGCGATCGCGCACTTTGGGATTACGTAAAAACTCCGCTGCTAAATTATATAACTGGGGAATCATTAATTTACTTAATGCTGAACCACCTTTCAACCCAGCACTATCAATTAATATCAATTTTTGCACCACTTCCGGGTAAGTGAGGGTAAAATCTATCGCCGCAGCACCACCCATAGAAGCACCAACCAAAATCACAGGTTGGTTAATCAGGGTTTTCCAGAAATAATAGAGATGAGTTTTAATAGCTAAGGGACTATAAGCAATATCCGGTTGTCTATCTGTAAAACCAAAACCCAATAAATCTACTGCCCAAGTTTCATTTTTGTCAGCCAGCAGGGGTAAAAGTCGGCGATACTCTAAAATCGAACTATCAAAACCATGAACCAATAAAATTGGAGTATCGCCACTACCTTGATGTACGTAAGTAGTGGTAATAGCTTCAGGACTTAAAGGAGTAGCAATGTCTTGACTTTGGATACTTTGAGCCAAGGCAATAGAAGCTGGTTCTGTCAGCTTGTCAACAGCAGCAGGTAAAAAACTTGGAAACATAAACATCAGTTTACATCATCTTGACCACCGACTACTGACAAAAAGAAAATTTCCCCAAATGAAAAAATGGGGACCAAAGCCTCGTACAATAAATATCACTTATTCTGGATTTCTGGAGAGTCAAGCCATGCCAATGGCAGTTGGCGTAATCGAAACTTTAGGTTTTCCCTGTGTACTCGCAGCAGCAGACGCGATGGTTAAATCTGCCGCTGTCACAATCGTATATTATGGCATCGCAGAAAGCGGACGCTTGTTAGTCGCCGTCAGGGGACAGGTGGCGGAAGTTAAAACAGCAGTTGCTGCGGGAATAGCTTCTGGAGAAGAAGTTTATGGTGGACAAGTGATCACACATTATATAGTTCCCAATCCCCCGGAAAATGTGGAAACGATTTTACCCATCCACTTCACTTCCAAATCTGAACCTTTTCGGATTTTTTAAGCAAATTTGCTATCAAAATAACTTGTAGCAGATAATTTTATTCATAAAGGAGATTAATAATGTCACTACAGGCCGTTGGATCTTTAGAAACAAAGGGTTTTCCCGCAGTCCTAGCAGCAGCAGACGCGATGGTAAAAGCTGGACGAGTTACCTTAGTTGGTTATATCCGAGTAGGTAGCGCCCGGTTTACAGTGAATATTCGTGGTGATGTTTCTGAAGTTAAAACCGCTATGGCCGCTGGTGTGGAAGCAGCAGAAAACGTCTATGGTGGTACTTTAGAATCTTGGGTAATCATCCCCCGTCCCCATGAAAACGTCGAAGCTGTTTTACCCATTGCTTATACAGACCAAGTTCAGCAATATCGAGACTCTGTAGAAAATCCCATCGTCAGATCATCTAGCGGTAGATAAATACAGGGAACAGGTGACAGGTGACAGGTGACAGGTGACAGGAAGAAAAAGATTCTCCCCCAATCCTACACCCTACACCACACACCCGATAATTGACTACGGACTAATAGCTATGTATTCAAAAGCAATAAATTTTTAGTTCTCTTACTGCCATATCCAGAAATAATTACTTAAACTCAGTAATCTCAGTCACAGTAAACCTATAAACTATTTATAGTAATATTCTGAATACTGAGATTGAGTAAGAGTTCTGCCCTGTTCTGCCCTTTTACCAAAATAGCTCCTGACTTTTGTAAAGAAATGATATTTGGATACAAAAATCTAAAGCTTTGATTAATTTTACTCAATAGTTTCCCCGGGGAGAAATAATTGTAATTGTGAGCATATCCAAATAATCTTTGTTTTTATGAAAGATGTGTAAACAGCAAAACTACTTGACTTTTCTGACTTGACTTTTCTTATTGTCTAATAAATATCAAGACTGGTAAAGAAGTGAACGCAAAAATAACGAGAGAAAGCTGAAACCTAGACAGGTTAATTTTCGTCAGAGACTCATAATTAATCTTTTTTACCTTTGGAAGTAAGCATTCAGCCGTTAGCCGTCAGCCGTCAGCAAAAGTCACAAAGAACACAAATATCAGCCTGTGAATTTCTCTGCTCAAAGCCTGGTAATCTAGTAAAATTATGATTTTATTAACAACCAGTCTATTTACATCTGAAAGCTGATTACTGATTACTGATAGCTGAATACTTACCTTTGGACTAACAAAGTGAAATACCTAAACTAAAAATTCAGCATTTGGATCAAAAATCAATGAGCAAGATTTTTTGAGAAGTAGTTTGCGTATTTTGAGAACAAGGGCAGCTATTGGTTAGTAATTTAAGTGGGTATAGGGGTTGTGATGCAAACTTTAAAGCCGAGTTTCGAGGAGCGCAATCTCACTATGGAAACGGATGCGGCACACTTAGCGCAATATTGGCAAAAGCGACTCGCTGCTGAATGTCCAGAACAAAGTGAGGGCGCTAGACATAGTATTTTGCTTTGGCTTTTGGGATCAGATGTCAAAAGATTTGATTTACTCACCCCAAAAGAACTGGAAATAGCTAAACAAGCAATGGAATATCGCTGTCGGATTTTACAGCAGCGATACTTAGGAATGGGGCGAGAACGTGCTTATCGTAACCTGATTAATCGCTTGGGAAGCGTGATGACACTGAGAAATAAAATTCAAACTTGGGTGTCTTTAAGTCGCGATCGCCAGCGCAGTGTGGTCGATGTATTACAAGAAGTTCTCCAAGAACTGCTGCAAAGTGATTCATATATGCAGCAACAAATGTCTGCCATTGCCGATGTCACCACAGATAGAAGATTACAGGATACCTTACTATTTGCCAGCATCGAAGAATATTGTTTGCGTCCAGTACGTAATCAACCCCTCTTGGCTTATCGTTTTGTTAACTACTTGCGACGGGTTCAGCGTGGTGGGCTAACCCAAGTTCCAGCTAACGACTTGATTCGATTGGTTTCTGATGAAGTGCTGACAGAAGATACAGATAACCCCCTGAACTTGGTAGATAATCAGGCGATCGCCCAATATCAAGAAGCACAAAAATTAGAAGAGCAACAATCACTACGTCAAGCTGTATATCAAGAATTTGCCCAATACTTACTGGAAAATCTGGGACAAACCGC
This sequence comes from Sphaerospermopsis reniformis, assembly GCF_005402885.1. Taxonomy (NCBI): domain Bacteria; kingdom Bacillati; phylum Cyanobacteriota; class Cyanophyceae; order Nostocales; family Aphanizomenonaceae; genus Sphaerospermopsis; species Sphaerospermopsis reniformis. The sequence goes on along the minus strand of NZ_BJCE01000088.1, from coordinate 3,438 downwards.
AGTAGATTGGCTGCAATTATACCTACAAGGCAAAACTCAAGAAGAGATTGCCAAAAAACTCAATAAGCCAATTAAGGAAGTATACCGACTGCGTGAAAAAATTAGCTACCATGCTGTCCGCGTTTTTGCCATCAAAGGTCAATCAGAACTGGTAGAAAGCTGGCTCTCAATTTCCTTACAAGAACACAATTTCGGTTTAACACCAAACCAATGGCAGCAGTTGGAAGAAAAAGTCACTAATCTGGGCAGACAGATTCTCCAGTTACGCAGAGCCGGTCACTCTATAGAAGCAATAGCCCAAAATTTACAACTCAAAACCCATCAGGTTATGGGTGAATGGACTAAAGTCTATCTGGCCGCTCAAACTTTAAGAACAAAAGATTCTCTTTAAATTTCGCAACTCTAGTTGGTGAAAACTGAAGAGAGCCAATTCTGACGTAGAATGTAGAATCTCCGTGGCTTTAGCCCGGAGAGTGTCAAGCTAGGTGCATCTTTAGCACACTCGGAGTAGCTTTTCTGACTCTAGCTAAAATCGTTTCTTTGCCTAGACGCTGACAAGCTTCATAACGATGGCAACCAGAAAAGCCATAATAGCTTCCATCTACTTCTAGAACGTCTATCGGTTCTTGTTGCCCAATTTCTGCTATTGATTCCATTAGTTGCTTAACTTTCGCTGGATCGTTCTGACGCGGTAATGGGCGTTGAATTTGATTTAAAGGAATTTCTTGAATTTTTACCATAGAAGTTTTGCTGATGAGTTTTCTATCCCAGCTAAATCATAATCATTATGACTTCGATTTGCAACTATTTGAGAAAAAAAAGGTAATGATATGATTGAATGGCATCAACAACAAAGCAAAATCGCTACAAAATTCCTTAAAAGTTGCCTTCAAGCCTCACTGTGGTAGCAAAATCAGGTTTTCATGAAAATCTTTTTCTGGCGTTCTTCCTACAAAATACTCACCACATTCTGTTTACTGGGACTGACTGCTGCATCAACTCCTGTCAACAATAACCCAGATGTGGAACTGAAAATTGGTATTGTCCAGCGATTTGGATCTACACCTACTGCTAAATTAAAATTGACACCGACCAAAGGCGATCGCCTAAAGCTAAAATGGCAACAAGGTCATCAACAGCAAACCCTAGTTACTGCCAACCCCATCCAACTGGAAACCGTCATGGAGACTTTGCCTCAAGCAAAAGTGCAGGAGGTAGTAGTTTTAGGCAACTATCGCACCTTTGAAACAGCAGAAGACAGCGCCAGAAATTGGCGTTCTCAGGGAATAGAGGTGGAAATAGCTCAACCTGAACGCTGGCAAGTATGGGCAAAACGAGATGTTTACAGCAGTCCTTTACTCAGGAGATTGTTGTTACAAAACATACAAAAATCAGGACAAAAGCTGCCATATTTAGATACACAAATTCTCCAACAAGTACCGCAAGTCAGTTGGGAAATTAACGGTAAGCGATACAGCAATAATTATCTAGAGATAACCAGTAATAAAAACCTAATTCGCGTCAATAACAGCGAAAAACCAGAGAATGCGCGTCTTTATCCAGGGCGGTTGAACTTACAGCCCAATGCTTATGGTAGCTACTCCCTAGTAAATCAAGTAGCTTTAGAAACATACTTACGTGGAGTTTTACCTTATGAAATTGGCACAAGAGCGCCCCAAGCGTCCCTAGAAGCTCAGGCTATAATTGCCCGCACCTATGCCCTGCGGAATGTACGCAGATTTGAAGTTGATAACTATCAATTATGTGCGGATACACACTGCCAGGTTTATGATGGACTAAATGGCGTGGCAAAAACCACAGATCAAGCGATCGCTGCCACCAGGGGCATGGTATTAACCCATAATAACGAATTAGTCGATGCCCTCTATTCTTCAACCACAGGTGGAGTTACAGCTTACTTTAGCGATGTGTGGAATGGAGAAGATCGTCCTTATTTGCGTCCAGTAGTGGATGCAGCTACAAATATTTGGGACATATCAAAAAATAATTTAGCAGATGAAAATAATTTACGGCAGTTTATTAACCTGAAACAAGGATTTAATGAAAGTAAATGGGATGTATTCCGCTGGAGCAAACAAACTAGCTTAGAAGATATTACCAAAGACTTACAAAAATTTTTGCGGGCAAAAAAGAGTCCATATAGCAAATTCAAAACCATTGAAGCTATGGCTGTTACCAAGCGCAGCAACAGCGGTAGAATTTTAGAACTAGCTGTAAAAACCGATATTGGCGTTTTCACCTTACATAAAGATGAAGTTCGCAGCGCCTTTGCGGCTCCCCGCAGTACACTATTTTATTTACAACCTCTCAACAAAGGTACACCAGGGATCTGGGGATACGCTTTTATTGGTGGAGGTTTAGGCCATGGAGTAGGGTTAAGTCAAACAGGCGCTCAAAATTTAGCCAAACTCGGCTGGCCAAGTGCTAAAATTCTTCAGTTTTATTATCCGGGTACAGAACTTAAAATACTTGGTAACGAAATTCAACCTTTCTTAACATCTTCAGATAGCAAAACAGGTAGATAATTGCGGTAAGCTAGAAATAACAAGAGAAGAAATTGATACAAAACATCCACCGCTGTACTGCTGTAACAGTAAGGCGGTGGTAAGTTCTCAAAAAAGTAAAGTTCGACTTTTAGTAAAGTTCTTCTTCTTTGTGTGTTTGGATTGTACAGTCAGAAGTTGGGTATGCAACACAAGTCAAAACATATCCAGCTTCGATTTGATCATCATCTAAGAAAGATTGATCAGACTGATCAATTGAACCAGAAACGATTTTACCTGCACAGGTAGAGCAAGCACCAGCGCGGCAGGAGTAGGGAAGATCAAGACCTGCTTCTTCAGCAGCGTCTAGAATATATTCGTCGTCTTTAACGTTAATTTCGTTAGTTGTACCTTCAGCTTCGTTGATTAAAGTGACTTTGTAAGTAGCCATTTAGTATTCCTCTCTTGTAACAACGGCAGTATAAGCTATATTTCAGCAAAATCGGCGGCTGACCTGAAAGGATGAACCGTTGATTTTTATTTGCTTCAATTCTGATACTACGGGAAAATCTCAACCTTGTAACGGAAATTTGACCACGATTAGTAATGAAATTTAGTTACTTATTACCAATAAGTTTTAGTTATGTAAAATCATCATTGCGACAGATGGCGACGACATCTTTGAGGGTATGATTTTTGTGGTTGCACTGGTGACTGGGGACTGGGGACTGGGGACTGGGGGTGGGGGATTGGTGGATGGGAACGGGGGGCGGGGGAGTGGGGGTGGGGGGCTGGTGGATAGCTGAGGCGGGTAGGGAGAGGGAGGGCGGTTGTGTGCAGTGTGCGGTCTAGGATGTGTCTTATAGTGATAGCTCCGATGTACCACAGACTCTGTAAGGTGACGTCAACGGTGACTCTGACTTATGTTTGCGTT
>NZ_BJCE01000087.1:0-20223 GCF_005402885.1 Sphaerospermopsis reniformis | reverse complement strand
TCTAATTGAAATTGATTATATGCACCATTTAAAACCTCATCACTTGCATCAGCAATAGCTTTCTCTATAACCTCCTCTAAAATTAAATCTTCCCATTCATCAACATTAATATAATAGGATTTTTTATTTTCCTTTAAGTTGATATCTTGAATACCTACCACTGAATTTCTAATAGAAGCTGCCCAGGAATTGGTTAGCCGTTGCTCAATTTGATTTTTAATTAAATGTATTAGTAAAATCTTTAAAAAAGACTTTATTTGTTGTATAATTGCTTTCTTACTCATCCCCTCTAACTCATCAACAATAGCTAAAGCATCGCTATAACGCTGTTCTAAGATACTATTTCTGAGGTCTATTAATTCCTGTGTCATCTTTGTATTAACCTCAAATTAACTCAACTACATTTAATATACCATCAAATATGGTTAATGAAACTCAAACCCCATGATTAACGCCTCTCTGAGTTCTCTGCGTCTGGAGCGTGAGAAAAAACAATTACTCAAAAATTACCACAATATGATTTAATATTATAAAAACAACTTCAGTTTAAATCTTATGGATATCTCCCCCAACCAATCATCAACCCAATTTTTAACCCCTGACGAATCTGCACAAGTTGACGCAGCTTTATTATCTTCCCCTGAAAAGTTTTTAACCAGATTGACAATTTCCTCCTTACGGATTTTACAACATATTGCCAAAGAATATGATGTACCCATTGAAGATTTGACAGCAAAACAAATTATTAACTGGTTTGAAATTGATGCAAAAATTAGAAGAGAAAAAGGAGTAGAAGAAGCATTTTTGAAGTGGTAGGGGATAATTTATAAGGGGACATGATCTTGATATATATAACTAAAAGGCGAGTTTTTATAACTCATTCCTTTGCTATTTTTGGATTATTAGGACTATCTCTAATTAGTTGTAATTCCAAGGTAGCAAAAACCATGAAATTAACTAGCAGTGCTTTTGTAGATAATGGTTTAATTCCTGCAAAATATACCTGTGATGGCGCGGATATTTCGCCGCCTTTAAATTGGGATGAAATTCCCCCCAATACCCAAAGTTTAGCATTAATTGTTGATGACCCCGATGCACCAAAAATGACTTTTGTACATTGGGTTATTTATGATATTCCCCCTTCAGTTAACCAATTAGCGGAAAAAATTCCTGCGGGTAAAACTATTCCTATTGGTGGGATACAGGGTAAAAATGATTTTGGCAAATTGGGTTATGGTGGTCCTTGTCCTCCTAGTGGAACTCACCGTTATTTTTTCCATCTTTATGCTTTAGATAAAAAGCTAAATTTAGAACCTGGTGTTAGTAAAAATCAAATTTTAACAGCAATAGCAGGTCATGTTTTAGCAAAAGCCGAATTAATGGGAAAATATCAACGCTAAAGTTAAATGATTTAACAATGAAAAGAGTCATTAGATCCCCGATTCATTTAATAAATAATAAATCAGGGATCTAATCACCAATTACCAATTACCCATTACCAAAAAAACAGATATGATAAATATTCAACACAGACAAAATCAATGATTGTAATTATTAGTCCGAGGACTACGCGCACCTGCAACTGCACCCATTAATGCTGCTGCTAAACTTAATAGAGAACCAAGGACAAACCACCATAAAGTTCTGGAAGTTGCTGCGGCAATTTCACGAGTTTGTTCAGCAGTTAAAGCAGGTAAATTTTGTGGTATCGTAGTACCTTGTCCTTGAATTTGATTAATTACTGATGCTGCATTGTAAGCAGCAACCCCAAAAGCACCCCAGACTCCATTTGCTAATAGAAAAGAGCTAATTGCTAAAGTAGTCGCCCAAAGAATTGCACCGTTAAGTAAAGCTGTATCTCGGTGCATTGGTCCACAACCACGGGTTGCTATCCAACCACCCAGAAACAGGGAAAGTAATAAAGCTAAAGTTGACCAAATTCCTACATTACTAATAATACCTGTTGCTATGCTTCTTGGTGCTAAAGAGTCAGCAATTCTACCTGCACCTAACGCCCCAAAAAATGAACTTAATATTAATTGCGTAGCTAGAGCAACTAAAACACCGGAAATTATTGGACCCCACCGCACGCGATCGCGGTATTCTGTTACTCTTGTTGCTACCGCAGACTCAGAAGGCAGAATTTCATCCCCTATTCTATTTACATAAGACATAGTTTATTTTCTCCCTTGCTATTTCAGTAAAGTTGCTCAGGTATATTTATGCTTTATGCTTTTATTTACAATTAAATTGCTATTTTGTGTTTTTATTATCTATCAGTGGAAAGAGTTAATTACTATGTCTTTAGTGAGAAGATAAGGTTGTGAAATACAGTTTGGAAATATAGATGTAATGTTGAATTTTTCAGACTTTTTACATATTCAAAAAAGACAAAATTCTAACGCATTTTTACAGCCGTACCTGTAGCAGTAATCAGTAACAAAACTCCAGATTGGTCAACGTTAATTGTGCCTGTATCAATTTCAATTCCGATCACAGCATCTGCTCCTAAACGTTGCGCTCTTTGTACTAGTTGTTCTAGTGCTTTCCGTTGTCCTTCTTCAAATAAACGTTCGTAGCTGCCAGTACGTCCCGTCCACCAACAATATCCCTAATGCTGGCTAAAAAGTCCCGCAAAAAATTGCTGCCATAGACAACTTCCGCTGTGACAATGCCCAAATATGAATCAATGACAGCGCCTTGAATGACATCGGTTATGCTTAAAAGCATAATATTTACTTATTGACAGCCAATAGTTTAAAGTTTGGGTTTTTATGTGCCTCTGATACAGATTGCCATAACTTCTGGAACTTTTTGGATCTTATTTTCATCCTATATTTTCATCCTGCCACACTTGTAAATGCCAATTGAATTGCATCTAGTTCATAGTCTTGCCACTTATCAGATGAGTATAGATGTTCGCCTGAATTCCTATATACAGCAACAGGACAGGGTTCTAAAAATTACCAATTTTAGAAGATTTTGTTAATGTGAATAAATACAGTTTTCAAAACTAAATATTTTTGTTTTAATGTACAAACAAAAACTTCACTAAAATTTAAGGATCTTTATGGTATACAAACAAACATCATTTTTGGTGGCTGTTCTATTATTAGGAAGTTTTGTAACTGCAATTCCTGTAGTGGCTGAAAGTACAGAGGTATTAGTTGCCCAAGCAAGTAACCCACGGTTAAGGGAATTATTAGAGGAAGGGCGGAGATTAGTCGATGCGGGGGATTATAATGGGGCGATCGCTGCCTATCAGGAAGCAGCAAAATTAGCTCCCAGCAATGCGAGAATTCATTCTGGAATTGGGTTCTTATATGCTCAACAAGGTAATTTTCAGTTAGCTTTAACTGCTTATCGTCGTGCGATCGCCCTAGATGGGAATAATAGTGACTTTTATTACGCTGTAGGTTATATCAAAGGTAATTTAGGAGACACCAACGGAGCAAAAGAAGCTTATCGTCGATCCATCCAGCTAAACCGTAGCAATTTTAATGCTTATTTAGGTTTAGGTGTCACACAAACTGCTTTAGGTGATTATACTTCAGCGATGTGGGCTTTTGAAGAAGCAATTAAATTAAACCGTAACAATCCACGTACTTATGAATTGATGGGTTCAATGTTCAAACAACGTAGACAAACTGAACAGGCCAGCAATGCTTTAAGACAAGCTCTTAGTTTATATCGCAGCAGTAATGATGCAGAAGGTGCAAACAGAGTAGAAAATATGCTCAGAGAGATCGGAGGTTAATGTTAGTAGGTAGCAGAAAAAAATTCCTTGACAAATTAAATAATTACTGAACTCTAACCAATGCTAAAAATAAGAAATAGACTCTGGTGAATTACCAAAATTATGAATACTCAGGGAATAGAAAATCAGCAAAATTTGTCATGGTCTTTTTGGCCTATTTTACCTCTGTATCCCTACGGAAAAAGAAAGACTATATGCCGAGAAATTATCAAAGATAGCCTATGGATATTTGATCAATTACAGGGCATTCTGTATACAGTTGTACCAGTTAGAATGACTATAATTAAGCTACAGGAAGGCGGACTTTTAGTTTATGCACCTGTAGCACCTACTCCAGAATGTATCAATTTAGTAAAAGAATTGGAACAAAAACATGGGGAAGTAAAATATATAATTTTACCTACCAGTTCCGGTTTAGAACATAAAATATTTGTCGGTCCTTTTGCCAGAAAATTTCCCCAGGCTTTAGTTTATGTTGCTCCCCATCAATGGAGTATTCCTTTTAATCTTCCCCTCAGTTGGTTAGGTTTTCCTCAAAAACGGACATTATTTTTATCAATAAATCATCAAAACAACCCCTTTGGTAATGAATTTGAATATAAAATTTTAGATATCAATTTAGGTAAAGGTTCTTTCCAAGAAGTTGCATTATTACACAAACCATCTCGCACTTTATTATTAACAGATACCATACTTTCTATTTCTGAAGAACCACCGGAAATTTTACAAATAGATCCCTATCCCTTACTATTTCATGCTAGAGACAACGCCCAGCAAAAAATGATAGATAATGCTCATAACCGTCGTCGTGGTTGGCAAAGAATAGCTTTATTTGCAATTTATTTTCGTCCCAGTGCAGTCAAAATTTCTCAACTTGGGGAAATGTGGAAAGATGCCAAAAAATCCCCTGATCGTTCACATCAAGCATACTTTGGTTTTTTCCCCTTTAAATGGGATGAAAATTGGCAAGATACCTTTACTGCATTATCTGGTAATGGTCGTCCTTTTGTCGCCCCAATTTTACAAATTCTCATCCTTCCTCAAGGAGGAAGAGAAGTAATAGAATGGGCTGATCAAATTGCAAATTGGGATTTTCAACAAATTATTTCTTGTCATTTTGATGCACCTATTAAAGCTACTCCTCAACAATTTAGACAAGCATTTAGTTTTTTAGAAAAGCAACCAAAAGCGAGTTATCAGCAACCTTTATTAAAAGAAGATGTGCGTTTTATTGAAGAATTGGAAGCTGGTTTAGTGAAGCGGGGTATTGCTACACCTCAAAAGGAAAAGGTGTAATTTGTAATATTTCCTTCGGAAACGCTACGCGAATGTAATTCGTAATTATTAGGGAACAGAATTTTTGACTTTTGACTTGATTTTCCCCAGTCACCAGTCACCAGTCACCAGTCACCAGTCACCAATTACCTTGCTAGCAATAGGCATTCTCCAACCAGTACCAAAAGCACGATCAGTAATTTTCAATCCTGGTGCTGCTTGACGGCGTTTAAATTCCGCAATAGAAACCAGTTTTAACACCCTATTTACTATTACTTGATCATGACCTGCATTAACTATTTCCCCTGCTGATTGATGTTTATTAATCAACCGTTCTAAAATATCATCTAAAATGTCATAAGCTGGTAAAGAATCTTGATCAACTTGACCAGGTTTTAACTCTGCACTTGGTGCTTTTGTGATAATATGTTGAGGAATAATTTCTTTTTGATGATGGGTATTTAACCAATTACAAATAGAATAAACACGGGTTTTTGGCACATCTGCAATTACCGCTAAACCACCATTCATATCACCATAAAGTGTACAATAACCTACAGCCATTTCTGATTTATTACCAGTAGATAAAAGCAGATGTCCAAATTTATTAGATATCCCCATTAACAAAGTACCACGAATGCGAGATTGAATATTTTCCTCAGCAATACCAAATTCTGTACCTGTGAATAAATCAGCTAAAGTATGATCAAAACTTTGCATTAATTCCCCAATAGGTAAAATTTGAGTTTTAATTCCTAAATTTTCCCCTAACTTTAAAGCATCACTCACAGAATGTTCAGAACTATAAGGAGAAGGCATTAATACACCTAAAACATTTTCTTTACCTAATGCAGTTGTCGCAATAGCAGCAACTAAAGCGGAATCAATACCACCACTTAAACCTAAAACAATTTGAGAAAAACGGCATTTTTTCACATAATCTCGCACACCTAAAACCAAAGCTTGCCAAATTTCCTGATCTTCAGATTCATAAACTGGGGAAATAGAATCTAACTGTAAATCGCGCATTTGTTCATCAAATTCAATAGTTAAAAAATCTGTTTCAAAACCTTTAGCACGACAAATAATTTCACCCTGATTATTTACAGCAAAACTACGTCCATCAAATATTAAATCATCATTTCCACCAACTTGATTAGTATAAATAATTGACTGTTGAAAATTGGCTGCACTATGTTTTAACATTGCTTCCCTTAATTTTTGCTTACCAACTGTATAAGGAGAAGCGGATAAATTGACAATTAAATCTACACCTAAAATGGATAAATCAGCAATGGGATTAACTGCATAATGACGTTTTCCCCAAAATTCCTCATCATTCCATAAATCTTCGCAAATAGTCACACCAATATTGATATCATCTAAAGCGAAATAATTAGCTTGCAATCCTGGTTCAAAATAGCGATTTTCATCAAATACATCGTAAGTTGGTAATAGTCGCTTATAGAAATATTGTTTAATTTTTCCTGCTTCTAATAAAGCAATACTATTAAATAAAGTTTTACCCCCTGTAATATGAGCATCTTTATTTTTAACTACAGTTCCCACTAAAACAGCTAAATTAGCTGGTAAATCTTGAGCTAATTTTTTTAATGTGATATCCATTGATTTCACAAAACTAGGATTTAATAATAAATCCCTGGGTGGATAACCACATAAAGACAGTTCAGGTGTTAATAATAAACGGACATTATTTGCTGCTGCTTGTTGTGCAACTTCCAGGATTTTTTGAGTGTTTCCTGTTAAGTCACCGATGATAGGGTTAAGTTGGGCAATTGCAATTTTCATAAGACAAGGGAATAGGTAATTGGTAATTGGTAATTGGTAATTGGTGATTGGTAATTGGTGATTTGTAACTAATTTTTATCTATTCTCTATTAACTGTCACCTGTCACCTAATTTAAATAAAAACTAAAGGTTTATCCTTAAACGGTGCAAAAGCTTCTGCATCAAATTTATATAAACTCGCGGGACGACCTGCACCTCTTGATACTTTAATTCCTGTATCTAATAAAAAACCAAGTTTCAATAAACGCGCTCGAAAATTTGAATAATCAGAAAAGTTTTCCCCTAAAACTGTGGTGTATAACTGATATAAGTCATTTAAAGTAAAGGTTTCTGGTAAAACATCAAATGCTACGGGACTATATTCTAATTTATTTTTCAGTCTTCTGTGTCCATAGGTGATAATTTCATTATGATCAAATGCTAACTGAGGTATTTGTTTAACGGGATACCATGCAATACCCGCAACTTTATCAGCAATTAATTCTGCTTCTTCAAACCGAACTAAAGCAAAATAACTAACTGATAAATAACGCACTCCATAACTATTAATTTCTTCTCTGGGGTCACGGTTTGGACTACCAAAAGTATAAAGTTGTTCTAAATAAAGATTATTAACCTTTATTTTTTCTGCCATAATGCGATAAGCAGCATCTTCTAAAGATTCTCTTTGTCTAACTAAAGTACCAGGGAGACTCCAAGAATTTAAAAATGGTTCTTGCTGTCGCATTACTAATAAAACTAACAGCCGATTTTTGGTAGTATCTACAGAAAATATGACATTATCCACACCGACTTTAAAATCAGCCAAAGTTTGTTGAAGTGTGGAATTTGAGATTTTCTTATGGTTACGTAGTGGCATTTAAACGTACAATTTCTCCCGATAAATATAATCTATAACAGGTGGTGTGAGAGTTTGATGGTCTTTTTGTTGACGAAAAGCGGTAGAGGAAACATCTAAACCGGTTAAACTAGCGATCGCAATTTTTCCTCCTAATTCCCTAATTTTTTCCAAACTAATATTATCTATTACATATCCAGGACGAGGAATCACCAACAATTTCACTTGTTTTAATAAATCTTCAATATGATACCATCTTGGTAATTGAATAACTAAATCTGATCCAATTACTAAGGTATATTCGACATCATTACCCCATCTTAATTTCGCTTTTTCTAATGTTTCCAAAGTTCGCCAACTACTTAATTCTTGTTCCAAACTAATATTACCTAATGGTGCTTGAATATCTGTAATTAACAAATTCAACATTGCTGCACGATGAGGTAAAGGAGTTTGTTGCTCTTTAAAAGGATTATCAGCAGCCCAAACCGCTACCCAATCATAATGTTGAGATAACCATTTAATAATTTTTTGATGTCCCGCAGTTGGTGGATCAGCACTTGTTCCAAATAAAGCGATCTTTTTCATCTTACTTTGCGTCCTTTGCGTTCTTTGCGGTTAGTTTCTTAGTCTTTTCCTTCAACTCATGCAGCATTTCCGAAATTTCTACTTTTACAGAAATTGGATTTTCTAAACTTCTTGTTTCCTGGGGTAAACTCGCTACAGATAATGCGCTTCTTTCTCGAATAGTTTGTAAATTTTCTGTTGGTTTTATCTGCTTACCTGATTTCATCACTAACTCTAACAAAGGTTTTTCTTTCCCAGAATTTTCATCTAATAAACCTAATCTATCAGATTGTAATTTACCATCAACTAAAGACCTAAAAATTTGTTTTTTACCAGGATAAGTAAACTTACCGCTAGACATTTTCATCACCGGAATACCATCAATGTCTACTAATTTATAAACTCCATTTACAGGAGAACCTGTTACTAACTTTGTGCCTAAACCATAACCATCAATTTCTGCACCTTGATTTTTTAATCTTTGTATTTCCCATTCATCTAAGTCACCACTGGCAAAAATTGTAATTTGTGGTAGGAGCGATCGCACTTGTTTTGATAAACTAACTAAATCACCAGAATCTAACCTCACCCCAGTTAATGTCATTTCCCCACTATTTACCTTTTTAGCTAACTTTTCAGCAGCAGCAACAGTATCAAAAGTATCAATCAATAAAGGCGCACCCGGAAAATATTGATGAAAAGCTATAAACGCTTGTTGTTCACTTCCTTCTAAAGCTGATAACGCCATTACTAAAGCGTGAGCCATTGTACCAGTTGGGTTTTCACCTAGTTGTAATGCTGCTAACACATTGGAAGTGGCATCTAAACCACCTGCTAAAGCTGCCCTTGCAGCCCATAAAGAAGCTTGAGGACTAAAAGCTCTGCGTGTGCCAAATTCTAAGAGTTTTGCTTTTTCCCCCGCAATATTACGTAATCTAGCAGCCCTGGTAGCGATTAATGTTTGATAATTAAGTGTATTTAAAAGATAAGTTTCTACTATTTGTGCTTGCCATAAGGGCGCTTCAATTCTTAATAATGGCTCATTAGCAAATACAGCAGTTCCTTCTGGGACTGCCCACACATCCCCAGTAAAACCACCCTCTGTTAATAATGACCAAAAACGCTCAGGTGCATGATAAAATATACCTGTTCTTTGTAAAGCAGCAATTTGGGCAGAATTAAAACGAAAATTAGCTAAATATTCCAAAGCTTGCGCCAAACCCATCGCTATTAAATAGCCAAAACCTTCAGGTAAGCGTCTAACAAACAATTCAAAGCTGGCTCGTTTTTGTTCTATTCCTTCACCTGTGTAACAAGCTGCCATTGTTAGCTGGTAAAGGTCTGTCAGCAAACTATAATTTTCAGGACAAAGATTCAGTTCTGGGTTTTGGTATCTGTACTTGTCATCATCAACATTTGCAAAAGCTGTCATCTGAAAGCGTCCTACTAAGAGTGCTTCTCTTATTATGGTAAATCATACCATAATTAATGTCAAGTATAGAAAAGATGATGCCTGAAAACCTTGCCAATCAAGGCAAATTAATCTTTATATATCTTTATATATCTATTATTTCACAGTTTTTAATGGTAAGACTAATAATTATGTCAGAAAAATACCCGATTACTCGCCAAGAATTTACAATTAGAATTAAAAGAAAAAGTGTGATTCTTCAACTCAATGAAGTATTGCAAAGCAATCTAAAAAAACATTGCGTAAAATATAAATATATTGCGAATATGAGCAACCAACAAATATCAGCATTAAAGTAAAAGTAATAGATATCTCAGATAAAGGGCATAAAAAAGGAGTCTTAGATTATGTTTATCTCCAGAATGCTTGCTAGTATGACCCAATTTATTTCTGAAGCCTTCATGCGAATTTTTAGCCCTACAGATGACGCTTATCCTGTCACTGGTTTTCAACCTTTTACTGGCGTTCCCTATAAGAGACGTAAAGCTGCATCTTGGTAGATTTTTCTTAGGAGTTCAGGAGTTCAGGAGACAGAATAAATCTCCCCAACTCCCCAACTCCCCATCTTCCTGTCACCTGTCACCTGTCACCTAACCATATTTTCAAACACTGGTTTATGTAGTAACCAATCTTGACCTACTTGAATACTAATATCAGAGGCGATATTACCAGTGCTTTCAACCCGCACTTCTCCAAAACCTAAAGTATTACGAATAGATTCAGCACTATCACTATCACCTTGTTGAGCAACAATGTGAGTAGTATCCAAAGGTTCACCCCAAGGTTGAGAAATAAAGATATTACGATATCCAGCTTGTTCTAAAGCTGCAATTAAGGGACGAATTTGAGAGCGATCGCCACCTGTACTATCTTGAATTGCGATCCGTAGCCGAGAGGGATCAGTGATTTCAGGATCAACTGATGTTGATTCTAAACCAAAGTTTTGCACCATTAATTTATTAATTATTTGTGGATCGGGTATCCAATAACTAGCCTCATACTCATGTTTTTCACTAAAACGACCGGGAAGCATTAACATCTGCATATTAGAGCGATTGGTTCGCGCCCCAAAACCAACCAAAGCCACAAGTTCCTCAACAGATAAGTTAGTATCAATATGTTCTCTCACTGTTTCTAGAATTTCTGGTAATCGTGTTAATGTTGCTGGATTAAGACTTTGTTCAATCAAGGCACGTAATACCATTTGTTGCCGTTGAATCCTGCCAATATCTCCGAGTTCATCATGGCGAAACCGGAGTAATTGTAGTGCTTGATCACCTGCCAAATGCTGTTTACCAGCCTTTAAATTAATATATAAATGTTGAGAATCATCCTTATATTTCATATCTTTGGGGACATAGACAGTTACACCACCCAAGGCATCAATTAACTTGCCAACACCCAAGACATTAATGCGGACATAACGATCAATTCCCACGCCTCCCAAGAGATTGCTGACAGTTTTAGCAGTTAAAGCCGGTCCACCATCGACATTGGCGGCGTTAATTTTTTTCAACCCAAACCCTTCAACCTCTGTCCGGGTATCTCTGGGAATGGAAAGCATAACTATTTTTTTGGTATCTGGATCAAACTTGATCAAGAGCATGACATCAGCAAGACCGTCAAAAGAATTAACTTGGGGTAGATATCTAAGTCCTTGGGTTTCAATAGGTGGATTTTGGATATCTGGAGGCAGTACACTCATCCCCATCACCAAGATATTCACAGGGCGAGTTAATTGAGAAAATTGGAAGCCATTGCCAGAAATGCGATCGCTATCAAAAACTGCCGCCTCCTTAGCACTTAACTGAGCTTGCTGCAAAGGTGTACTATCCCAAGAAACAGCCAACAAAGCCCCTGCCATACCTGAGATCATTGCTATCCCGCCCATACCCACCGCAAACCATAGCCAGCGACCTGATTTTGATTTGCGAGAGTTTTTGCCTTTAGCTTTAGCTTTCGCTGATTTTTTGCCTGCTGCTGATGTTCTTTGACTAGTCACAGATTTCCTCACACTGACTGCTAAAATACCGTAAATTTGCCTACTCAATACCAACTCAATATATGTAAATAAATTAGACCATGATGGATAATTCTTGGTGTTGTCTACTTACTTACCTATCGTAGATACTACAAGACCTTTACCTGCATTTCTGTTGATTTTTTGATCATCCGGGAAGTTGATGGAAGTAGTTTATGGAAGTATGGCAATAATAAACCAAATTTGATTATTTGATGATATTGGTGGGTAGATTACCTATAAATGCTGGTATCAATCCTCAGATTGTTAAAAACATGAACAAATGTAAATTTACTATTTACGCAGTATTCGCTCGGCAAAACTACTGAATCCAGGCAAAGGATAAGACCTGCCTTGAATGACACGAAAAATTAACCAAACACTCATTAAAAAGTAACCAGATGTGAGAAAACTGTTAAGAATTAACAACCGGAGTGTAAAAAAATCTGAAGTAGCTGCCCCAGTTGCTAACAGCAAGTACCCTAACATCCATGTAAAGCCCAAGGTAATGGACAGACGACTCACGGCCAGTTGTTCCCGACTACCCTCATGGCGATAGAGAGTCCAAAGGGAAGGAAAAAAGCCGATGACAGGAATCAAGTATAAAAGCAGCAATCTTTTAGAAGTGGCAGTTTCTGGAGCAGGTGGGTAATTATCAATAGGTGGTAGATTTTCCATTGTGGAGGGTCTCATCATAAACCAGAGGAAGACATAAGATTCATATAGTTAGAGATAATAGTCTGTAAACAAGAATTTAGCTTAAGTTGTATTTAGTTCTATCCCCAATCAGCTAAAAATGCAGACACGAAAGCTACTTGACTGGTGGCAAACATTTACACCAGTAGCGCGAATCGGGGCGATCGCGCTATTCGCTCCTCTATTAGTTCTCAATGGTTGGGCGATATCGGCAATTTTTCATTATTTCCACTCTTTGATAGTCATTTTAGTCGGAGCCTCAGTGCTGGCATTTCTGCTTAACTACCCAGTAAGTTGGATGGAAAAGCACGGTGCAAGACGAGAACAAGTCGCCATTTTGGTATTTTTATCAGCTTTATCAATTTTATTGGCGCTGGGTGTCACCCTCTTTCCTCTAGCCCTAACTCAAGCCCAGCAGTTAGTAGCCCGTTTACCAGAGTTGATAGACTCTGGGCGATCGCAGTTAATGATTTTAAATGAAAAAGCCGAGATGATGGGCTTACCGATTAATCTTGATGCTATCGTCGTGCAAATTAATGATCGCGTCAAGAGTCAACTGCAAGCTATAGCCGGACAAGTATTAAATCTCGCTGTCGTCACCTTTACCAGCTTGTTAGACTTTCTGTTAACGATGGTTTTGACTTTCTATCTATTGCAACATGGCGGTGAACTTTGGCAAAGCTTAGTAGAATGGCTCCCTACTAAATTTCGTGAACCTTTTTCCCGAACAGTACGCCTAAGTTTTCAAAACTTCTTTATCACCCAGTTGATTTTATCTACTTGTATGGCCTCGGCTCTGATTCCTACCTTTTTGTGGTTGAAAGTACCTTATGGGTTGTTGTTTGGCTTAACTATCGGCATTATGGCGCTAATCCCCTTTGGTGGTTCTGTGGGTATCGCCATGACAACTTTGTTAGTCTCCCTACAAGACTTTTGGATGGGTGCTAGAGTCTTAGCCGCCGCAGTCATCGTGCAGCAAATTCTGGAAAATATCATTGCACCCCGGATTTTAGGAAGTTTTACAGGTTTAAATCCAGTTTGGATACTCATTTCCGTTTTGACTGGGGCAAGAATCGGCGGACTTTTGGGCGTGATTGTGGCGGTTCCTTGTGCTGTTGTCATCAAGACAGTTATTAGCGCCATTCGTCCACCGATTATGAGTGATGAAACAGAAAACGCTGCTTCTGGAGAGTTAGCCGCACCCATGACACCAGAAGCATCTCCTTCACCTCCAGGCAATAATTCTCTCAGTGTTTCTGATGGTGTTCCTTGCCGTCAGCCGATACAAAACGGCTAACTCTATCTAGGTTTTACATTTATTCGACAAGCCCTAACTAATGCGAACAAAAGTCGACTTTTTCTTCCTGCTTTATTCTAGAAGTGTCGGCACTGTCTATTTGACAGGCTTTAAGTCGGGTGTATCTCATAGTTATTTTGCTGTATTGAATCATCAGGAATAAGTAGCTCAAGTAGCTCCCAGAATTTGACAAACCTTGGAAAAACCCTTTCATCTGCATGGAATTGATCGGTCTTTTATCAAAGAATTGGCCAGAGATGCTAAAGTAGCTCATATCATCAAGGCTATAGTTGACTTGGGACGCAGCTTGGGGTTAACACTAATTGCTGAAGGAGTAGAAAAGCCTGAATAACTAGATTTCTTAAAGTCTATTAATTGTGATGATGTGCAAGGATATCTGTTCTATAAACCTCTTTCTGCCCAACAAGCTACAGAACTCATTAAAGAAGGAGTCAGGAGTTCAAGGAGTCAGGAGTCGTAGGGGCGAAGTAGGGGCGAAGCATTCGGAAAATAACCTGTGATAAAAATTGATAATTGATTGCCTTCGGCACGCTACGCGAACGCCCGAATGCTGATGCTTCCAGCACGCTACGCGAACGCCCGTACAGGAGTCAGGAGTCAGGAGTCAGGAATAGGCTATCAACTATCAACTATCAACTATCAACTATCAAATTTTAACTTTTAGGAAATTCTGATGAACCGTTCAAAAATAGTCGCCATTATTACAGGTGCAATTTCTATACTTTTAGCTATAGCTTACCTAATTGTCGTTCAAATCCTCGACTACCGAGATATGAAACCCGCCCCTATTAGCTACATAAACTCATCAGCACCAATTATAGCAGAATTGCAAATTTCTAGAAGTCAGTAGAAACTTTCTGGCGCAGTTTATGTACAGGAGTCAGGAGCAAGAATTAATTTTTTTGACCTTGCTCCCGCTATTTCCTGTTGCTTGGTATATTCATAGATTCTATACGATAGATACTATCAGATAAATCAATCCATAGAACTATAAGAAAAAATTAGATAAAATATCGTGGATTTATCTAGTTAAGTAATTCCCTTTTGGCAGAGATAACGGTAAGCTATATCTAACAATATTAAGCAAAAATAAAATTGTCTTATTATTTCTAGTTAACATCATCAGGGATCAACGCTTGTTGACAAACAAGCAACAATATTCAGTGCAAATATAGAGGTGAGTTCATGTCTCAGTACCTGCTAGAGACCGTTTGGCTAGTCCCTTGCTATGCTTTATTAGGTGGTGTTTTAGCTTTACCTTGGTCGCCGGGAATAATCAGGAAAACCGGACCAAGACCGGCAGGTTATGTCAACTTAGTAATGACATTTTTGGCGTTTTTACATTCTGCAATAGCCTTTCTGGGTACTTGGAATCATCCTGCTAAAGAGGTATTTATTCCTTGGTTATCCACAGCAGGTTTAAAACTAACTATTAATTTAGAACTCTCTGCAATTAATGTAGGGGCATTAATGGTTATTACGGGTTTAAATTTCCTTGCCCAAGTTTATGCTGTGGGTTATATGGAAATGGACTGGGGTTGGGGAAGATTTTATTCTTTATTAGGTTTATTTGAAGCTGGTTTATGTGCCTTAGCTTTATGTAATAACCTATTTTTCAGTTATGTAGTTTTAGAAATTCTCACTTTAGGAACTTACCTGTTGGTAGGTTTATGGTTTAGTCAACCATTGGTTGTGACCGGTGCGCGAGATGCGTTTTTAACCAAGCGGGTTGGTGACTTATTCCTGTTAATGGGAGTTCTCGGACTGTGGACTTTAGCAGGAACTTGGGATTATAAAGATTTAGCAATTTGGGCGCAAACTGCCCAAGTAGACCCGACAATTATTACTTTGGTTTGTTTGGCTTTAATTGCCGGTCCAATGGGTAAATGCGCTCAGTTTCCCTTGCATTTGTGGTTGGATGAAGCAATGGAAGGACCTGTTCCCAGTACCATTTTACGGAACTCAGTGGTAGTTGCCAGTGGTGCATGGGTGCTGATTAAATTACAACCTGTATTTAGTTTGTCTCCCATAGCTTCCTCCGCAATGGTAGCTATTGGTGCAGTTACAGCTATTGGTGGTTCATTAATTGCGATCGCCCAAATTGACATCAAACGCTGTTTATCTTATTCTGTCAGTGCTTACATGGGCTTAGTGTTTATCGCCGTAGGCACACAACAGGATGAAGCCGCATTATTATTAGTCCTCACTCATGCTTTATCTGCTGCACTTTTAGTCATGAGTACCGGAGGAATAGTTTGGAATAGTGTCACCCAAGACGTTACCCAACTCGGTGGTTTATGGTCACGTCGTCCCATTTCCGGTTTAGCATTTATTGTGGGAACATTGGGTTTAATTGGTTTCCCACCTTTAGGAAGTTTTTGGGCATTAGTAAAATTAGCTGATGGTTTATGGGGAACACACCCTTGGTTAGTAGGAATAATAATTGCCGTCAATGTGTTTACAGCCTTTAGTTTAACCAGAGAATTTGGTTTAATCTTTGGTGGTAAACCCAAACAAATGAGTGAACGTTCACCGGAAGCTATTTGGTTGATGGTTTTACCAATGATGGTTTTATTTGGTTTTGTTTTACATCTGCCTTTAGTGTTGGAAAGTTTATCTTTATTACCTAGTTGGGCAACATTAAATAAAGATGTGGCACTGTTATTTATTTGGTCAAGTATTTTCGGTTGCAGTATTAGTGCTGTAATTTATTTAGGAAACATTATTCCTAAACCAGTTCGCTTACCCTTCCAAGGTTTACAAAATTTACTTGCTTACGATTTTTACACCCCCAACCTTTACAAAATGACCATCATTTTTGGCGTTGCCCAACTTTCTAAATTAGCTGACATGGTGGATAGATTTGTCGTTGATGGCATTGTTAATTTTGTCGGTTTATTCTCCTTATTAGGTGGGGAAGGGTTGAAATATAGCAACAATGGACAAACCCAATTTTACGCTTTCACTGTTTTATTAGGAGTTAGCGTTTTAGGTGCTTGGGTTACATGGCCTTTCTGGGGTGTGCAGTTCATGAATTTGGTTTTTTAAAAGCTATCAGTAGGTGATAGGTGAAAGAAAATTAGGAAACAAAATATCATAATTTTACCCAATCACCAATCACCAATCACCAATTACCAATTACCAATCCCCAATTATGTTAAGTGTTTTAATTTGGTTGCCAATTATTGGCGCTGCAATTATCGGATTTTTACCAGATACAGTCATTCCTAAAACGAGAACTAGATTAGTAGCTTTAACTCTTTCCTTTGTAGTTCTATTGTGGAATGCTTTCATCCTGCTGAAATTTGATATCAATAGTCCAGGAATGCAGTTTCAAGAGAATTTACCTTGGAATGAAACCTTGGGTTTAAATTATCAATTAGGTGTTGATGGGCTATCAATTCTAATGTTGATATTGAATAGCTTATTAACTTGGATAGCCATTTACAGCAGTAACCAAAATACCGAACGTCCTAAACTTTTCTATTCGCTGATTTTATTAGTTAGCGGTGGTGTTGCTGGTGCTTTCTTAGCCCAAAACTTACTACTTTTCTTCCTTTTCTATGAATTGGAATTAATACCTTTCTATTTATTAATTTCCATTTGGGGAGGAGAAAAACGCGCCTATGCTGGGATGAAATTTTTGATTTATACAGCAGTTTCCGGGGCATTTATTTTAGCAACATTCCTGGGCATAGTTTGGTTAAGTGGTTCTCATAGTTTTGCCTTAGATGCGGTTAATACTCAAAACCTGTCTGCGGGAATGCAACTGTTATTATTAGTAGGAATAATTTTAGGTTTTGGCATCAAAATTCCTTTAATTCCTTTCCATACTTGGCTACCTGATGCTTACGTTGAAGCTTCTGCACCTATTGCTATTTTATTAGGTGGAATTTTAGCTAAATTAGGAACTTATGGACTCTTAAGATTTGGGTTTGGTTTATTTCCCCAAGCTTGGAATGTGGTAGCACCAACCTTAGCAATATGGGGTGCTGTTAGTGCAATTTATGGGGCAGTTGTAGCGATCGCCCAAAAAGACATCAAGCGCATGGTAGCATATAGTTCAATCGGACACATGGGCTATATTTTACTTGCAGCCGCAGCTAGTACCAACCTCGCCTTAGTTGGTGCAGTCGCGCAAATGTTTAGTCATGGTTTAATTCTGGCTATTCTCTTCCATTTAGTGGGACTTGTAGAAACCAAAGTTGGAACAAGAGAACTAGATAAACTCAATGGTTTAATGAGTCCTATTCGCGGTTTACCTATCGTCAGTGCTTTACTGGTGTTAGGTGGTATGGCCAGCGCCGGTATCCCTGGTTTAACTGGTTTTATTGCAGAATTTATCGTTTTCCAAGGCAGTTTTTCCACCTTCCCCATCCCCACATTATTGTGTGTAGCTTCCTCTGGTTTAACTGCGGTTTACTTCGTTATTCTTCTCAACCGCACCTGTTTCGGTAGACTAAATAACGACTTAGCTTATTATCCCAGAGTGGTTTGGGCAGAAAAAATTCCCGCATTAATATTAGCTTCCCTGATCATTTTCTTGGGAGTACAACCTACCTGGTTAGTGCGCTGGAGTGAAACCACAACTACAGCAATGGTAGCAGCTATTCCTACTCCTGAAAAAACCGTAATTTCTCAAGTGGCTTTGAAGTAATTTTTTAAGCTGTCAGCTTGTCAGAAAAATTGATCTCGTTCCCAGTCTGAGACTGGGAATGCTATCTCAGAGGATCTGCCTCTACTGTAAAAAAACTAAAAGGCAGAACCTTTTAAAATTCATTCCCATACTCTGTATGGGAACGAGAAAAAAACGAGAAAAACCACGAAGGCACGAAGAACACTAAGGAAGAGAAGAATGAGAAGAAGAAAAGGAATAAGATAGATAATCTAGTACATTTATTAACCTCTTAAATCTCTCTGCGCCTCTGCGTCTCTGCGTGATAAATTCATAAATATAGGAAATCAAAATGGTACAAACTCCCGATAAACCAATCACCAAACTACCACCATCAAATCACGAATTTGCCGATGTCATTCATCGTCTAGAAGCTGGTGGTTCAATGCTGCCAGATACACCAGAAAACTTAATGCAAATCATCGGTATTTATAAAGCTTACGCAGTACCGATGGATTTTTACTGGCGCGACTTGCTTTATATTGGGGAAAGAGTCTTTTTAAATCCTCTTCCTGCTTTTAAATATTTCTTACCTCAAGAATATTTAGACTTACATAATCATTATGCAGGGGATGATGCTGATTTAAGAATTTGGCGCGGTGAAGCTACAGCACATCCTGAACTTTTGGCATTTATGGAAAAGGGTGAAACTCGCAAAATGCCAAAGTTACTACATCATTTATTCCATGACAGAATTAACATGGAATTTGCGGAAGCTTGTATGCAAGCGATGTTATGGCATCGGAAAATGTACGCCCCTGTAAATCAATTTGATGCCTATTTAGATTCGGATGAATATAAAGCTAATGCTGATAAAGCAATTAAAGCTTACTTTAAGAAAAATCCTTTAATGTTGGGACTTTATAAACTGTTCCCTGATATGTTTTTGGAACAGTGCCGGATGATGTCTTATTATGCCAATTTAGGACTTTTCTGGGAAGTAATGGCACCGGTATTTTTTGAAATGTCGGATATTTATGATGAAGGCGGTTTTAAAGGTGTTCCTGATGCCATGAATTTTTTAGTGAATGGTATTTTTGCGATCGCCGGTCGTCCTATTTATCATCATGTTTATGTTGATGGTGAATGTTATGAAGTCATTCCCAAATCTAAAGGTTTTACTTGGTTATATGAAGCAGCTTTACCCTATGTAGAAGCTGTATTTTACCGGACTGCACCATTTAGAGGCACAAAGTCTTATAATGCCCAAGCAGGACAAGTACCAGAAGACCAAAAAGACTTCCATTATGGCATTCTTTACGCTGACGTATTCCCTGTAGGTACTGCGGGTATTCCACCCACATTATTAATGCAGGATATGTTGCATTTTCTGCCCCAATATTTAGTTGATTATTACAAAAAACATTGTCGGGGTGAAGATGATATGTTGATTCAGTTGGGTGTAACTTTCCAACGTTCAATGTACAATGTCACATCTGCGGTAATTCAAGCTTTAAGAACTGCGTTGTTATATCCTTTAGATGATCCCAATCCTAAACATTTACAGGCAAATCGGGAGTTTTTTGAAATGCAATTGAATCGCTTCACCCGTGCTGATTATGGTATGAGAGATGCGGCGAAATTGCGGAGTGTTCAAAGTCAAGATTATCGTTAATCAGCTAAAGATACCAGACTTCTTTAAAAAGTCCGGTATCTACACTTAAACTACGTAATTGGGGTTTGCTGAATAAACCTAAAACCTTGATATATCAAAGGTTAGAGGCTGATAAACACAGAAATTAGTGCAAGGGTTTTGAAGGGTATACCGGAAAAAGTGTGCATTTTTTGGGATTTCAA
>NZ_BJCE01000086.1:0-20230 GCF_005402885.1 Sphaerospermopsis reniformis | reverse complement strand
GAAAAAGTGTGCATTTTTTGGGATTTCAAGAGATGGCAAAGAAATTTTCAAATCTTCTCCTGACTCCTGACTCCTGACTCCTGACTCCTATGCCCTCACGGAAAGACTTTCTCAGCAACCCCTAATTGAGTAGTTATTTACTATTACATAATTTCATCAGGATTAATACCCAATTTACGCAATTTTTCCGCTAATTTTTCGGCTTTTATTTTCGCTGCCTTTGCTTCTTCTGAAGGTTCGGGAATTAATTCCCCATCTAATGTAAACCACCTCAACCAAAGTTTAGGAATACCACGAAATGTTCCTTCCCATAACCCCAAACTTAAACCTATTTCTGGGATATGTAAACGTCCATCAATAAAATTTACAGATTCATAATGACCACCTACTAATTGAAATGCGCGGACTTCGTTGGTATAACGACTAAAAACAATATAATAAGGAATCCTTAATATGCGTTCGTAAACTTCCCATTTTGTAGGGGGTTTATCTGCTTGACTTGCTTTAGTTCCTAAATCTTCTTCTTCTGTTCCCGGTGATAATAATTCAACTACCACAAAAGGGTTAGCTGGTTCTTGCCAAGTGACATAACTTAAACGCAAATCTTGATGATTATATAATTTAGAAACTCCAACTACACCAAACCAATCAGGTCTTTTATACCATAAAGGATGTTGTAGATCATAATAAAGATTGAGATCCGCAGCACTATAAACTAATTCTGGATTCCAGTTTATGGGTTGAAAAGTCAAATATAAAAGTAAGGGTTGTAAAAAATGAAAATCATCTGGCAAACCTTTTTCCTCCTGGTTTTCGCTTGGTAAATCATACATTGTGGGTAAGGTTTCCCTTGGGGGAAGGGGTGGTTCTGTTTGTGGGGGTAAAGGTGGTGAGTAAGTCATTTTATTTTAGATTTTAGATTTTGGATTTTAGATTTTAGATTTTGGCTTCAAAAAACAAATCATGTTTTTCAACAATGATTTTTAAGGTTTTAATGTTTCATTTTTTCCATAATTGTTCTTTCACCCAATTTCTAAAAATGCGTGTTGTCGCTATTTCTCCGATGTTTGAAGTTTCTGCCAAAAATCCAGGAATTTCCTTGATAGTTATAGGTGTAAAAGTGGGACTGATTTCAACTTCTAAATATTCTCCATTGGTGAGAGTATAGATTCTTAATTTACTACCATTATAACGCCAAAATTCAGGAATACCCAAAGCGGCATAAAGTTTTAATTTATCAATTTGGGGTCGGGAATACTCCACTTCTAAAACTAAATCTGGTGGTGGATCAATAGCTAAATCTATTTTATCTTTACTTCTCACTAAATATTCATTTTGAATGTAATAACTACTATCTGGTTCTGCACCACGTTGGATATCATCTCTCGTTAATGTCAAAGAACCAGCGCGTTTAATTTCTAATCCTAATTCTTCACATAAAATTATTACAAAACCTTCTATATTACGGTTAGAATTTTCATGGGGCATTTGGGGAGTCATAATTTCTATATTTCCATGATCATAAGCAAATTTGGTGTTACGGTTACATCCCATTTCTGCCAGCATAGTTTTAAATGTTTGCCAGCTAATGTTTTCTACTAAAGTTCTCGTTTCTGCTGGGGTTGTAGTGGCTATCATAGTTTATTTTATTATGTATATTAATTTTATTATAGCAATCCTCAAGTTTATAGATACCGGACTTCTTGAAGAAGTCCGGTATCTCATACCAATTCACAATGCGAAAATATTTGAAAAAAGCTGCTGACAGTCTAGTTCAAGCAGGAGGTAATTTAGCAAATAGCGAACTACGAGTGTTGTTGCGCCTCCTGCTGCTGGTATTGTAGCTGGTTCACATCAATTTTGTTTCAAAAACTATCACTAAAGATATTGACAAATGTACCCTCTTAAACGAATGAAACAGCCCTGCTTTTTAAGGGGGGTTGGGGGGATCTAAAACCTATATTGTCAGTTTTATTACAAAACTCTATCAAACAGTAGGTTAGGGTGGACTTGATGCAATTAAAAAACCTCAATTTGGTGTCACCTTGTGTCTAATTTAGAACTGTACCAATATCTCCCTAAACTTACTGATGCTGCACTGCAAGAATTTACAGAATGGTGTGTTTTAGAACAGTCTAAAGCCGCAGGATTGGAATTTAAACCTGATCAAAGTAAGTTGCAAAATTTAGCACCAGCAGATTATTTAAAACAGCTAATTGATCAGTTTATGAAATTGAAACCTGATCCTATTCGTGCTGGTTTAGTTGCTGTTATTGCTGGACAACAATCTGATAAACATAATTTGTCTGGTTTAGCAGCTGTTGTTGATTTTGTTTCTCTTTATGTGAAGTATTTAATTCCTAAAGATGGTACTGATCCCACAGAAGCAGAAGCAATTTTAACGAAAGCAGCACAACATCAGTATGATCAACTTACTGAAATTGCTAAAAAACATGGTGTAACTTTATGATTTTCAGATCCCCGACTTCTTCAAGAAGTCGGGGATCTTAGTGGTAAAAAATTTGTTTTAATTAAATATGTTTTTCATATTTTTTTAAGTAATTTTTCTTCGATACCAGAATTTCCTTGTAACCCACCAGTATGTATTAATAGTATTTTACCTGGTGAAAAAAATCCCTTTTTTAATAAATCCATTACACCATAAAACATTTTTCCCGTATATACGTAATCTAGGGGTATGTTATGTTCCTGTTGGAATGTGTGACAAAATTTAATTAACTCTTGGTTAACTTTTGCATAACCTCCGAAATGGTAATTGTATAGCAATTGCCAATGTGCCGGATTATGAACTGGTACAGGTAAACCGGATTGAATATAATCTTGTGTTAAATTTGTAATCTGTGGTGCTAAAAATTCTCCACCTTTTAATATAGGAAATCCGATAATTTTCTGATTTGAATGTAATGATAAAGCAATTCCAGCTAGGGTTGTACCTGTGCCACAGGCGAGACAAATTGTGTCAATGTCAAGATATTTTAGGTTTTCCATGATTTCTGTACAACCACGCACACCATTTAAATTACCACCACCTTCGGGAATGATGAATACTTCACCAAATCGTTGTTTTAATTCTTCCTGTAGTTGGTTTGTGTGCCGTTTTTTGTAAGTTGTGCGATCGCAATATACTAACTCCATGCCTTGTTCTATGGCAAAATTTAAGGTAGGATTCAGCGGTAAAGTTTCTTCTCCACGAATCACCCCAAGAGTACGCAAACCAAAAACCTTACCTGCGGCAGCGGTAGCAAAAATATGGTTAGAATAAGCACCACCAAAAGTAAGAATGGTAGAGTATTTTTTTTCCTGAGCTTCTAATAAATTGTATTTCAGCTTGAACCATTTGTTACCATTAATTTGGGGGTGCATGAGATCAAGACGGAATACATATAACTCAACACTAGCACTATCAGCTATTTGATGATTAATTTTTTCTAGAGGTGGAGATAAAAATATTGACGACATTTCAAACACAAGTTAAGCTTTGTGAGAATGGTAGAAAATAACAAATCTGCAAAAACTATCAAACTGTTTATGGCTAAAGTTTTTGAATCTATCACCGAAGAATTGCAAAAATTTATTGCAAATCAGCAGATGTTTTTTGTTGGGACTGCCCCTTTAAGTCCTACTGGTCATGTTAACATTTCTCCTAAAGGTTTAGACAGCTTTCGTATTCTTTCACCCCATCGGGTTGCTTATTTAGATGTCACAGGTAGCGGTAATGAAACTTCTGCCCATCTGTTAGAAAATGGCAGAATTACATTTATGTTTTGCGCTTTTCAAGAACCACCTTCTATTTTGCGGCTTTATGGACAGGGAAAAACTATATTACCTAATGCTGCTGAATGGGATTATTTGTATTCTTTATTTCCTCCGATTAACGGAACTCGGCAAATAATTGTTGCTGATATTAACAGGGTGCAAACTTCCTGTGGTTTTGCTGTGCCATTTTATGAATATAAAAGACAAAGAGACACTTTAGTTAACTGGGCTATTAAGAAAGGTGAACAGGGAATTAAAGAATATCATCAACAGAAAAATTTTGTCAGTATTGATGGTTTGTTAACTCCCTTGTCTCAGGTTCACAATCAAAGGTAATTTGATGAATAGATGATGCTAGAAAATCAATATTTGATTTCTATTTCAATTAAATGTTTAAATCACGCAAAGCTAAACGAATTTGTTCCATACGTCTGCGGTTGACACCAAGATCCGACTCTCCCACACGAGAAGCTGAACGGATATGAATTACTGGTTCATCATTTGGTAAATAAAACTCTACATCATCAACAAATTTGAAGATGCGACTTTTAGAAATAGCATGAATGTAATTATCTGTTTGTTCTATAACTTCTGTACGTGGTACAACAGTGAGAACTTGGAGTAAGGTTTTTCTTGCTTGATCACGGTCTACATGATAAATAATCGGATCAATGGCGTGTTTAGTATCTGCATTTTGACTGACAACACAGTTATTTGTATTGGGACAAGGACTCAGATAACCTGATGTCACTCCTAAACCAGTTGCCCATGTAACAGCAGGAAGCATGAAACCAATAAATAAGGTTAAGAGTATTGCTAATGTAATACTCTTTATCCTTTGTGGAAATGTGTTTAGATATTGCATGATGATTTTCTTGACTACAGTTAATTGAATCATTGTTTGATATTTGACAATAAATGACAATAAAATATTAATATAAATTGGGAATATTGTTGAAAGTATTTTTGTGGAGTTAGAAAATAGTGAAGAAGGAATAGGGAATAGAGAATAGTTTTAGTTATCTAAAATAAACATATAAAATAAACATAATTAACAGAAATATAGGACTCCTATTTGATTTTTGAACAGAACTCAGTACATGGTTCGGCTTCGCTCACCATAAATACTGACAGCGTTCTTTCCTGTTAAGAGTTCCCTGTTCCCTGCCTCCACGAAAAATTCATGAATCAAATCGGATCACTATAGATGTAAATAACATTATTGAAATCAAAACTGCTTCATTTTGACTAATAATACTATTGGCTGATGACTGATAATTGATGACTGAGGGTGCAACTTTGATGACTTGATTTATAAAACCCTTTTTTGCTAATCTCTGTGTGCAACTCATTATTAATTTTTAATTTTGAATTTTTAATCACTCATCATGTCTACACAACGCATAATTCAAAGCATATATACCGATGGTGCTTGCACTGGCAACCCTGGTCCTGGTGGTTGGGGTGTTGTTGTTTACTTTAATGATGGTTCAGTTTACGAAATGGGGGACGCATCCCGGCATACCACCAATAATAAAATGGAAATGCAAGCGGCGATCGCTGCCCTAGAATTTTTTGCTACATCTGGACAAACCCAACCCATCACCCTGTACACCGATAGCGAATATCTCATTAACAGTGTTACCAAATGGATGCAGGGTTGGAAAAAGAAAGGTTGGAAAAAAGCAGACGGAAACCCAGTCCAAAACCAAGACCTGTTAGAAACCCTGGATAGACTCAACAGCCGACTTGTAAAATGGCAGCACGTGCGCGGACATTCTGGTAACATAGGTAACGAAAGGTGTGATGTGATTGCTCGCTCCTTTGCCAGCGGCAAAATTCCATCTCTTCAACAATTATCCCCGGAAAATCTTGATGCAACCTTAACCAATACAAACAATGTAAATTTCACAAAAGTATCTGATTCTCCAATCAACTCTACACAAATCAAAGAAAACATTTCGGAAAGCAGAACTTTTTTATCAGACACAACCACTATGGAACCATCTACAGCGTCAGCTGCAACCACAAACAACGAAAAACCACCTGAGATGAGGGTTTTACACCTCCGCAACCTAGTTGAAACTTTGCGGGTTGCTGACGAAATTGCCGAAAAAGGCTATTTAATCACCAGTTCCGAACTAGCAGACTTGATGGATGTCCATGCAAGTGCTGTCACCAGTCGGGGAGATCAATGGCGTTGGCGAAATTGGATAGTTTCACGGGTACGACGGGAAGGAAATCAAATTCTTTGGGAACTAGAAAGAGGTGATCAAGTGGTAAATGACAATGAATAAATCATGGTAATGGGTAATGGGTAATGGGTAATTGGTAAAAACTCTTTTCTGTCACCTGTCACCTGTCACCTGTCACCTACTCAATACTTTCTTCCTCGCCATTCCTTGGGTTTGCGGAGTGCAGATAAAAAGATTCTCAGCACAGCGAGGGGATCAGCTAAAGGAGAAAGCCAGAACAACCAACCACCCTGAGCATTTTTACGGTCGTAGGAAGGAGCGATCGCCAATAACAAAGCAAAGCGAATTACCAGTAAAAATATATTCAGTCCCAATAACAGGCGCAGGGGGAGCAGGGGAGGCAGGGGAAGCAGGGGAAGAAAGCCCAGTAAAATCAATATGGGTAAACCCTGTACAGAGGACAATAACCATAAATCACCCCAAATTTGAGCGCGGTTAGAAGCATCCTTTAAATCTAAACTGCGCCCCCACTCCTTCCAAGTTTCCTTTGCTCCCTCATACATCCGCACTTTGAAAACTTTAGCCCCATCCAAAAACCCCACCTTAAAACCAGCCGCCGCAATATTTCGCGCTAAGGTAACATCATCACAAAAAGAACCTTTAGCAGTGCTATAACCATCTACAGCCGCTAAAACCGAGCGCCGACATAAAAAACACTGTCCGTTAGCCATCACCTTTTCCGGTTGTTCAGTGTGAATACCCGCAGGATCAAATCTATATAACAGCGTCATCAACAAAGCCGGTTGTAACCAACATTCACCAGGATACTTGAGAATAAACTGAGGAGACAGGGAAACCAAATCATAACCCTCTGTTTGGGCTGTTTTCACCAAACTAGCGACCAAACCGGGATGAGGTTGAATATCGGCATCCATCCCCAAAAACCACTCACTGTCTGGGGAACTAAACAAAAAGCCGTTATGTAAAGCCCAAGGACGACCCACCCAACCGGGAGGTAAAGGATCATCATTCATGACCCGAAAGCGGGGATCTTTTTGTTGTGTAGCTTTTACCAAGTCGGGAGTACCATCCTGGGATCTGCTATCCACAACAATAACTTCTCGGACTTCATAGCTTTGCCGACTTAACCCAGCTAACAGAGGACTAATACGCAAAGCTTCATTTAAAGTGGGAACAACCACACTCACACTACCCAAAATATCCGGGGTTGGTTGTTGTGGTTGCAAAGGTGGATGTCTTCTGGGACCCTTGAGCAAACGTGACAATAACAGCGCCGTTGCTGGTACTTGGATCAGTAATAGTAGAAGTGAAATAATGCTTTCTGTAATCAAAATATGTATACCAATTAAAAATATAGGAGGCAGGAGGCAGAAGGCAGAAAATATAAAATTTATACTAATTACCAATTACCCATTACCCATTACCAATTACCAAGTTAGTGCTGAGTGTAATTAATTAATTATTGACTCAGCACTATTGAAGTTACTTTAAAGCAACTTTCACATTACCAACAGAAACTTCCTGTTTTGCTGCTTCCACAGCTACGGAAGTGGATGCATCGGATCCTCTTAACCACAGTGCTACAGCAGGTGCAACGCCAAGTAACACACCCAGCAATACAGGGATAGAGAAGCCAGCAGCCAAACTCATCACTGTGGCAAAACCAAAGTTAGCCAAATAAACTACTAAAGGAATATTGAGTTGCGATCGCTCTAATTTAATGGGGTTGTTTCTCCACAACAGCGCCGCTACTGTCATAAACACTGAACCAGTACCCATCCAACCAGCAAAGTTTTGATAAGGCATTCCAAAGAAAGCACCAGGTTGTTGCCAATACCAGAAGGGAAGAGAAGTTTGGCTCATTGCCGGATCAAGTACAAAGTCCCAAGAAGTGAGCAATAAAGCACCGAGAGCGATCGCCCCTAAATGACGTAATAAACTGGGTTTTTTATCTACCTCTAAACCTACACGCGCCAGCAGGTAAGAAACACATCCCACATAAAACCAAGACAAAGGAATAGTAAACGGTACTAAACCCGCAATTTTATAACCCAAACCACTCAAATAGCTGTAGTGACCAAAAGGAAAACCTGTGCTAGTTCCCAATAACTCACTTGTCAAAGAAATGGACACCGAAGGCACTAAAAAACACAAAGCCCTTCCTAAACCCAAATTTCGGTACGCATACAGGAACACACCCACTGCACCTAAAATCATATAGGCAACACCGCCACCAGCCATGCTCCACTGCATGACAGTCTGACCGACCTCAGATAAGCTCAAAATCACTTCGGCATTAGGAATAACCAGTAATATCCCTACCAGTCCAAACACCATGGATACGATATGACCAATCAGGCATACGCGCTCAACAATAACTAGTTGTCTCATGATCAGTCCTTAACCTTCCTAAAATATGACATAAGGATACTCGACTGCTAATAGTTTACAAATGTTTAAGATCATAATTTAACTAATTTTTAAGAAATAATCCGGGAAAATTGAAAGTTCATTTGGTTTCATGCTCAAAAAAGTATAAATACCCAGAAGTCGGGAGATAGGAAAATTCTTTACCTGTTCCCAGTCCCCAGCGATGCACTGAGCTTGTCGAAGTGTCCCCAGTCCCCAGTCCCCAGTCACCTTTATGTCAAACTTGCAAAGAATTCCCTGGTTTTCCTTCACACTATTACTTCTAAGTTATAGTGCGTTAGGCTGGGTGATATCAGAAACCAAACCCACTTTGTTTGTGTGGTTAATAGTTGTATTTGGTATCTTGGTATTACTAGCCAGCTTGACAACTCCCTGGTCTAAAATGGTACAGTATTACAGTATATTGTCCAAATCTAATATCAGGAATTTTGGTATCACCGTTTTAGCAGCTTTTCTATTCTTTTTAATGCTGGCTTGGTTTCGTATATTTCTTGATCTTTTACTTATCCTCTCAGCGACTATCTTAGCCAAGATAGACTTTCAGTCGGCTGGGTTCAAAGAAGGTCTAGGTTTTTGGCTGACATCTATATTTGCACTCTCTGGTTTAGGCGCAGGTGCTTTATTACACAGGTTTATTTGAATTTAGGAGGCAGGAGGCAGGAGTTATTAATTTTTCTCTCCTGTTCCCTGTTCCCTAAGACTTAACTTGCTACCGCTTCAGCAGCGATCGCGGGATAAACGCTGACTTTTTTGCGGCTTTTGCCTTTTCTTTCAAAGGTAACAACGCCATCAACTAAGGCAAATAAAGTATCATCACTGCCAATACCGACATTGTTACCAGGGTGAAACTTAGTACCGCGCTGACGGACAAGAATATTTCCTGCAAGCACAGTTTGACCACCAAAACGCTTTACACCCAGACGTTGAGCATTAGAGTCACGACCGTTGCGTGTACTACCTGTTCCTTTCTTATGAGCCATGATTTCCTCTTCTCTTTAATTTATCTACTTCTGTTTATTATTCAGCAGCAGCTTCTTCAGCAGGTGTGCTATCTACCAGATTAGGAGATTCTGGGGTAGTTGGTGCTTCTGCGTGCGCCAAAACTTCACCATTGAGGTTGATGGAGTTAATCAAAAGTCTGGTAATTTCCTGGCGATGTCCCCGTTTTTTGCGGGTTTTCTTCTTGGGTTTCATTTTATAAACCAGGACTTTACGACCTCTCAAGTGTCGCATTACGGTCCCCTCTACAGTCGCACCTGCTACTCGTGGCTGTCCGATAGAGACTCCTCCCTCGTGCTGCACCAGTAATACTGCGTCTATTGTCACTTTTTCATCTGGTTCGGCACTCAGCAGTTCAATGTCGTAAAAACGACCTGCTTCGACTTTTACTTGTTTGCCACCAGTTTCAATAATTGCGTAGGTCATGAAATTGTCCTTGAAGTTGCCGTACAGGTAGCTGGCTTCCATCTCTTGTAGAGACTTGATTTATAGCTCTTGCCAGCTTTTGCAGTGTGTCTACCTGATCCGAGCAGGAATAAGACAGACAATCTAATATATTATCTTAATCTATGTTATTGTGTCAAGCTTTTAAAAAAATGATCATAAATTTGGCTGAAAAGTTGGACTTGATGACCCATTTGGGCAATGGTTAGATTTTGGCAGATTTTTTTGCCCTATTTTTGCCCTGTGGATATAATACAGTTTAGCGTTTAATAAATCCAAATAAATCCAAAATCCTCGTCAATACTTTTACCTAGAAAATTCATACAATTAGATTTCTACAAATCATTAAACAATGATATCAGGATTTATGCAAAGAATCGAAGTTGAACAAAGAACAATTTTTATTGGTTTAGCAGGTAGTCACGGATATGGTTTAAATCGCCCTGATTCAGATTATGATTATCGGGGTGTATTTATTGCACCTAAACGTTACTATTTAGGGTTTGATAGCATAGAACAAAAAGATAGTGGTTGGGATGAACCAGGAATATTTCCGTTTATAGATAGTAATCAAGATACAGTTATTTATGAATTAAGGAAAGTATTACATTTATTAGCAGGTGCAAATCCTAATGTTTTAGAATTACTATGGTTGCCCACCTATCCTATTTTAACAGATGTGGGACAACATTTAATTAACCATAGAAAAATATTTTTGAGCAAAAAAGTTAAACATACTTATTCTGGTTATGCTTTCGCACAAATCAAAAAAATGGAAACTCATCGCAAATGGTTATTAAATCCACCCGGGAAAAAACCCATCCCCTCGGATTTTGGTATCGAAGATGAAGCACCATTGAGCAAAGATGAACTCAATGCTTTTTTAGAATATCTTTATTTATTAATTCGTGGTAAGATAGAATTTTTAGAAGAATCAGAGCAATTATATAAATTGCTGACAGCAGATATTGATTTTAAAGGAATATTAAAACAATATGCTTTAAATGATGAAACTTTAGCATATACTCAAAATTTAACTCATGGACGTAAAGATTTTATTCGCTTATTGCAAAAAAGTCAAAGTTACCAAATTGCGTTAAGAGAATGGAAAGCTTATATATCCTGGCAGCAAAATAGAAATCCTGCTAGAGCAGAAATGGAAAGAAATTCAGGTTATGATTTAAAACACGGAATGCACTGTATTAGATTACTGCGTAGTGGTTTAGAAATTTTGCAGAGAGGAGAAGTAATTGTAGATAGAAGAATTGCGGGTGATGTTGATGATTTAAAAGCTATTATTAGAGGAGAATATACTTATGAAGAGTTGATGAAAATGGCAGAAGATTTAGTTGCTCAAATGGATATTTTTTATCAACAATCAACTTTACCACATAAACCTGATTTAGAGCAAATTAATGATTTATGTATGGAATTAGTAGAAATGCAGGGATGGGAATAAAGGGAGTATTCAGTGTTCTGTTTTACCTTGTAGGGGCGAAGCATCGGACGGAATATGAACTGGTTTCAGCGATAGGTTATCGCCCGAATGCTTCGCCCTTACGATTAATGAATCGGTATTCTAGCGAAATGC
Organism: Sphaerospermopsis reniformis; assembly: GCF_005402885.1. NCBI lineage: Bacteria > Bacillati > Cyanobacteriota > Cyanophyceae > Nostocales > Aphanizomenonaceae > Sphaerospermopsis > Sphaerospermopsis reniformis. Next base: position 8,773 of record NZ_BJCE01000086.1, on the reverse strand, counting down.
TGACAATTTGAATTAAAATAAAATATAAAATTGTTAAACCTGTAAATAATCAGCAATGAAAGGATCATTTTTTAGTCGTAATACCAGATTAATCAGCCAAAAAATTATAGCATCCTGGCATTCATTTAATCATTGGTTTTTCACAACTCCAGAAAGAGCTATTTTAGAAGCTTATCAAGCTGCTCAAGCTATTCAAAAAATTGAAATTGAGCAATTTGGAGGTAAAAAAATTTCTGCCGAATCAGGTAATTATAGTGCCAACGTGATGGCTTTTTGGCGAGGAGATTTAAATAGAAATTTGACTATTATTAAAGTCAGACTAGCAGAATTTCAATTAGGTTTTACCATTGCTGATACTACTGATTCAAATTTATTAGAAAAACTCAAGTTTATTGATGAAACGATATCTAAGTATAGCAAACAAGATGAAGCAATTACAGAACCGTTAAGCATTAATCTTGAACTTAAAACTGTTACCAATCAGGCAAATTCAGAAGAAACTGAGATTATTAAAGAACCATCTGCAACTCAAAAGAAAGGTATATTTCCCAGATCAATTGGTAGAACATTTAATAAAATTGCCAAGGATTTTACACCAACAGCAGAAGAAGAGTTTGTTAGAAATTATCGAACTTCTAGAACGAGAACAAAGAGGGCAGTGAGATTTTTATTACTGCTGATTATTATACCACTTTTAACGCAACATTTTTCTAAACAATTATTATTAAAACCGATATTACAGTATTTTCAGAGTGAAAATACACCAACAATTTTTTTGAACTCAGAAATGGAGGAAAAAGCACTGAATGAATTAAAGAGTTTTGAGAGAAAATTGCAATTTGAAAGACTACTTCGTCAAGCACCAGAACTTTCACCAGAAAAAATTAAAGCTGAAGTAAAAAACAAAGCTATCGAAATATCAGAAGAGTTTCGCTATCAGAGTAGTAGTGCTATCAGTAATGTATTTGCTGATGTGATATCACTAATTTCTTTTGCGATGGTTATTGCTTTGAGCAAAAAAGATATTGTTTTTATTCAGTCACTTCTAGATAAAATAGTCTACGGTTTAAGTGACAGTGCAAAGGCGTTTTTAATTATTTTAATTACAGATATATTCGTTGGTTTTCACTCTCCACATGGTTGGGAAGTTCTTTTAGAAGGTGTTGCTCAACATTTAGGTTTACCAGCGAGTAGAAATGCCATATTTTTGTTTATTGCTACATTTCCAGTCATATTAAATACTATATTTAAATACTGGATATTCCGTTATTTGAGTCGCTTGTCACCTTCAGCATTAGCAACATTAAAAGAAATGGATGAATAATTTATCAATCATAAGTCAAGATCCCCGACTTCTTTGAGAAGTTGGGTATCTGGATGATCTGTGGATGATCTGAGTTTGGTGATCTTAGTCATTTTATCAAGCTCCCAACAATTTTTCATGAATACATAAAAAGATTTAGTGCATAAACTCCAGTTTTCTGCTAATAATTGAGGTGAATAATTGCTTTGGTTTTGAAAAAAAAGTGATTATTCATACAGTTGAATGTTAATATTCAGCATTAACTCTAGGATAAAAATCAATTTAGAAGTGTAGTTACCGAATTAGGCTTATGAATCTCTTATTCAATCGTAAATTCCAACTTTTATCAGGTATTTTTGCTTTCTTGCTAGTTATTTTCACGCATCAAAATATATATGCACAATCAGAAACTCAGCAACTAATATCACAACAAACAACCACACAAAATCAACCTAATAAACAAGATACATCTATATTTTATTCTGTCATTGATGAATGGCAAAAATATAAATATAGTGTTAATGGTAAACACATTTTAAAACCTGTGAAATTACCAACAGCTAAGGTGAATTTCAATCAAAATGATTTATTAACTGTTCTCACTAATACGAGAAAATATTTTCAAGATTACAAGGAAAACGATCCCAATATTTCTCGGAATGGATTACTATTAAGTCAAGGTGTAACAGTCGAAGACGTGAGCAAAACCTTAGATTTTATGATTACTGTTTTAGAGGAGGATATTAGCAAGAATCGCCCGACTCGGTTACAAGATCCTAATTTTATCAATGCTAATTTTCGTGTGATTAAATGGTCAGCTTATAATCCCGAAAAACCCGGACAAAAACAACTGAGAATTACAAAATATGCTGTTTTTACCCATACTGGTTCTCATACCAAAACAGCTAAATATAATATCCCAATTTATAGCTTAAAAGACGATTTAGCTGGTGATAAATTCTACACCAAATATACAAAACAAGAGGTTTTATCTGGGATTTATGAACCAGGTGGTAAAGAATATGGTAAAGTCGAACCTTTGGCATATCTCACCCGTGAAGGTTTGGAAGAAGCATTAATGCAGGGAACAATTTTGATTAATTTTACAGATGGAACAAAGGCATTTTTTAATGTAGACAGAAACAATGGAATTTCTTATGTTAGAGGATTAAAAGCCACAGCACAAAAGCGTTATTGGTATTTTCGACAAGTTGATGCAATTAAAGGTTATGGATATAAGATTGATGCGAAAATTTCCATTAAACCTGCTGTAACTTTTGCGGGAGATGTGCTAAACATTGGCTTGGGAAGAGTTATTATGATGGAGTATAATCAAGGTGGAAGTAAGCGCCTACAAATGGGGGTAATAGCAGATACAGGCGGCGCATTTTTACCCAATTTACATCAATTAGATTACCTGGCAGGTATTTTTAAAAATCAAACAGAATTTAGGCAGTATATCCGCAAATTACCTGAATATGCTACTGCATATATTCTGGTTAAGAAGTGAAAAAAGTTACCAGCATTTAGTTATAAGTAGTCAAAAAGAGACACAAAAAAATTAAATACAGGACTTACGCAAAAGGGAACGAAAGTAGGGGTAATTCATGAATTACCCCTACGCAAGAATAAGGTTTTTAGTCATATCTTGCGTAAGTCCTAAAATAATTGACAATTGTTAATTGTCCATTATCAATTGATATCGCTATGGCAGTGCTAAAACCCTAAAAAATATATGTAGTTTTTCTTGCTAATTTTTAAGATTTGTTGTATAATTATAACAGTTAATATACTCAAAGCCACTGGCTAATAAATCAAAAAACTGAAATAAACTGAAAGAAATTTTATGTATCAATTTTTAAAACCTGTTGCATTAAATTTGTTAGCACTGACTATTGTTTTGATATTGCAACCAGATGTAGTTTTTGCACAGGAAAATGTGAATATATCTGCTTTCAATCCCCAAGCTATTTTAAAAGATGCTTTACAATGGATTGATAGTCTTGGTACAGTGGGAGCAATAGCTTTTATTGCTATCTATATTATGGCGACTGTTGCTTTTTTACCAGGTTCGATTTTAACTTTAGGTGCGGGTGTTTTATTTGATGTTTTTTGGGGTTCGGTTTATGTATTTATCGGTGCTACTTTAGGTGCAACAGCAGCATTTTTAATAGGACGTTATTTAGCGAGAAATTGGGTGATTAAAAAAATTGCAAATAATAAAAAATTTGCTGCTATTGATAACGCTGTAGGGAGAGAAGGTTTAAAAATAGTGTTGTTAACGCGACTTTCTCCCATATTTCCTTTTAATTTATTAAACTATGCTTTTGGAGTTACTGCTGTTTCTCTTAAAGATTATTTTCTTGGTTGTGTGGGGATGATTCCTGGTACAATTATGTATGTTTATATTGGTTCTTTGGCTGGTAATTTGGCTTTAATTGGAACAGAAAATCAACCTACTAATTCTACTCTCACATGGCTTATTAGAATTGTCGGTTTTATTGCCACTGTTGCTGTCACAATTTATGTTACTAAAATAGCTAAGAAAGCTTTAGAAATAATTGATAATTGACAATTGATAATTTTTTCAAAAATGTTAAATACACAACTGACAAAATTTTCTGAAGGCTATATGTATTGTAAATACAACACCGGATTAAATTAAAACGACAATCACAAGATAATTTATACTACATTTTTAGAGGCAATATTAATGTCTAATTTAGAATTTGAAAGAATCACAGTTTTACCAATGGATGAATATAATCAAAGATTGGTAGCTAATGTACATCCTGAAAATTGGGTAAATCCCCAACCTGCGGAATGTTATGATTTAGTAGTAATTGGTGCGGGTACTGCGGGTCTGGTTGTTGCTGCGGGTGCTGCGGGTTTAGGTTTGGGTTTAAAAGTAGCATTAATTGAAAAACATCTCATGGGTGGAGATTGTTTAAATGTTGGTTGTGTACCATCTAAAGCTTTAATTCGTTCTTCCCGTGTAGTTGGTGAAATTGGCAAAGCTAAAAATTTAGGTGTGAATATTTCCCAAAATTATGATGTTGATTTTGCCACAGTTATGGCTAGATTACGTAAAATTAGAGCAGGTATTAGTCATCATGATTCAGCAGCAAGATTCAAAAATTTAGGAGTAGATGTTTTTTTAGGAAGTGGTAAATTTGCTAGTAATAATACTATAGCAGTTGATGGACAAATTCTGAAGTTTAAAAAAGCGGTAATTGCCACAGGAGCAAGAGCAGTTAAACCAGAAATTAGAGGTATTGAAGAGGCAGGATTTTTAACTAATGAAAATGTATTTTCTCTCATTCAAAAACCAGATAAATTAGCGGTAATTGGTGGCGGTCCTATTGGTTGTGAATTGGCGCAAGCTTTTCGGCGTTTGGGTTGTGAAGTGACGTTATTTCATAAAGGTTCGCATATTTTAAATAAAGAAGATCGGGAAGCAGCGGAAATTTTACAAAAAGTTTTTAGTGATGAAGGAATTAGATTAGTTTTAAATTGTCAGTTAGAAGAAGTGGTGACAGTAACGGAAGGCAAACGGCTGTATTTTTCAGCTAATGGAAATCGAGATTCTGTAACTGTTAATGAAATTTTAGTAGGTGCAGGAAGAGCGCCAAATGTGGAAGGTTTGAATTTAGAAGCGGTGGGTGTAGAGTATGACAAAAAGCATGGTGTCAAGGTAAATGATTATCTACAAACTACCAACCCTAATATTTATGCAGCAGGTGATATATGTATGAATTGGAAATTTACTCATGCGGCGGATGCTGCTGCTAGAATAGTTATTAAAAATACGCTGTTTTCGCCTTTTGGTTTAGGACGTTCTCAACTCAGTAAATTAGTAATACCTTGGGTGACATATACCGATCCAGAAATTGCCCATCTGGGAATGTATGCAGAAGCAGCGGAAAAAATGGGTTTAGAAGTGGCGACAATTAAAATTGATTTTAATCATGTAGATCGAGCAATAACTGATAGTGAAGAATTGGGATTTTTAAAGATTTACCACAAAAAAGGAACTGATGAAATTATCGGTGCAACCATTGTTGCGAGTCATGCAGGAGAAATGATTTCAGAACTTACTACCGCTATTGTTCATAAAATTGGTTTAAGTAAATTAAGCAATGTAATTCATCCTTACCCCACTCAAGCGGAAGCAATTAAAAAAGCAGCAGACGCTTATCGTCGTACACTACTAACACCCAGAACTAAAAGACTTTTGAAATTTTTAACTAAGTTTTCTTGATAGGTAGAAATTTAATCAGGAGCGTCTATTTTTTTCCTGTTATTAAAATTATTCTCACTTCTGACTCCTGTAAGGGCGAAGCATTCGGGCAACAAATTATCAATTTTCTGACCAGGCTATTTTCCGAATGCTTCGCCCCTACGACTTCTAACTTTTTTTAAAGTTCTGATTCTGTTTCAGGAGCAATAATTTCACCAGTACCCATTCTTAAAATCATATCCTGGTCAGTAATCAGTTCATTCAATTCTTTAACTTTTAAATTCATCAGTTCACAAGCTATGCGTAATTCTTCAGCAAATGTTTTAATATCATCAGCATATCCACATTGATAAGCAGCAATTTTCATGCCTTGTTTAGCATTTGCTCTAGCACAATCTACTAATTCTGTACCATGTAATTGTGTTGGCGATACCATAGATTTAGTTATTATTATACAATCTTATCTAGATAGATTATCAATCATGACAGCTTAAATCATCCCTCTAATGGCAGAATAGGGAGAATATAAAGAATATAAAGAATATAGATCCCCGACTTCTTGGAGAAGTTGGGGATCTAGGGATGAGTGATTCAACAATGGACAATTAACAATTACCTCTCCTTCCTTACCTGGAAATGAAAAAAGAGATAATTTTAAAACCGGCAATGAAAAAATTGTCAATTATCAATTATCAATTGTTAATTATCAATTACTAAAAATAAACCTTGGATGGAAATTATCGATCCAAGGTTTACTTTTTGCTTACGCTCCCACTAGTCTTTGGCAATTTCAGACTTTTATACCCCGGATATTTGCAAACTAATATTTGCAAAATGCGCTCATTTATGGCAAATGGGCGCGGATTTTTAAGCTTCCTCCTCACATCACACACGCTCTTAATCCAACCACTGAAAACAAGTACACAACTCTCTGTTGATGCAGGATTTATCCTTGACATCTGCTCTTAATTTAACTATTATCTCCTGGTTGTTTATCGTTCCCAAGAAATAAAGAAAATGTTAATTTTATCAACCCTAAGATGTAGTTATCATTAATTGTCAATTATGGATTTTGCCTGATGATGAATATGGGTGATTTCACAGATTTGATACCTTATCAGTAGATTTAAAAACTCATTGATGACAATATTTAAACTGAAGATAACTCAAATAACCATTTCAAATTATTTACTCAATTAACAAAAAGATACATACACAAGCATCATCTCATGTCTTCCTTGGGATATACCTGAGATAGAAAGACTGAAGAGAGATATATTTTGGTACGAATGTGGGGTATGGGTTATGGTAAAAATGAATATTTCCGAGCTAGAGCAGATTGATAAGTTTCGTAACTTACAATTAACTTTGCGCGATCGCTGGAAAACTAGCGAATTATTTGACAACAGTGAAGCGGATATTTTAATTGTTCCTTCTTTAAGTATCGATCAACGGGAACTGCAAAAAATAGCAGGGTGCGAACATTATGAAGAAAGATTGCTATTTTCTTTAATCCGGTTGCGAAATCCCCGCAATAGGTTAATTTATGTAACATCAATGCCACTACACCCTAGCATTATTGACTACTATTTACAACTACTACCAGGAATACCATTTTCCCATGCTCGTCATCGTTTATTACTACTTTCTACTTATGATTCTTCCCTAAAACCGCTCAGTCAAAAAATCTTAGAACGGCCGCGTTTGATAGAAAGAATTCGTCAAGCTTTGCGGTTAGATAAAGCTTTTATGACTTGTTACAATTCCACATTTTGGGAAGCAGAATTATCACTAAAATTGAATGTTCCTTTGTATGCTGCTGCACCAGATTTACAAATTTGGGGGACAAAAAGCGGGAGTAGAGAAATTTTTCATCAAAGCAATGTACCCCATCCAGATGGTAGTAAATTAGTTTGGAAATATCAAGATTTAGCAACAGCAGCAGCTAATTTATGGGAAAGTCAACCAACATTAAAACGGATGGTTGTGAAACTAAATGAAGGTATTTCTGGAGAAGGAAACGCGCTTTTGGATTTGCGTCCATTGCTAGATGTTGCACCAGGGACAAGTTCCCACAGTGAAAGAGTAGAAAAAATCAGTAATAACTTTACAAATTTGCGCTTTCAAGCTACACAAGAAACTTGGGGTAATTTTTCTCAAAGAATCCCAGAATTAGGCGCAATAGTCGAAGCATTTGTAGAAGGTGAAATCAAATTTTCTCCTAGTGTTCAAGGACGAATCACACCTGATGGAAAAGTAGAAATACTCTCCACCCATGATCAAATTCTCGGCGGACCAGACGGACAAATTTATCTTGGTTGTCGTTTTCCTGCGGATGAAAAGTATCGAGTACAATTACAGACTTTAGGTTTACAAGTAGGTAAAAAACTAGCAGAAAAAGGAGCATTAGAAAGATTTGGTGTTGATTTTGTCGTAGTTGATCAAGGTAATGGTAAATGGGATATTCAAGCAATAGAAATTAACCTCCGCAAAGGTGGAACTACTCACCCTTTTATGACTTTGAAATTATTAACTAACGGACGCTATGACTTGTCCACAGGTTTATTTTATAGTCAACAAGGAAAAGCTAAATATTACGTCGCTACAGACAACTTACAAAAAGATCAATATCGGGGATTATTACCTAATGATTTAATGGATATTATTGCCCATCATAGATTACATTTTGATACGGGTACTGAAACAGGAACAGTATTTCATCTCATGGGTTGTCTGTCTCAATTTGGTAAATTGGGATTAACAAGTATTGGAGATTCTCCCCAACAAGCAGAAGAAATTTATAACAAAGTTGTCAAAGTTCTAGATCAAGAAACCAGTGACGAACATAATAGTTATAACCTGTTTTCCGATTATGCTTTTCCCATTGCTGGGGATACTGCTGGTTATTGTTGAATTGTAAACAGCCAGTATTCGATAGGGGTTTAGCACTGCTAAACCCTTACAGGAATCAGAATTAATTTTTATCAATTACCTAAAAAACCTGGCAATAATTACACCTAACTGCACACTAAAAACTCCCAAAATCGCACTACCAAACCAATAACCAGCAGTAGTTAATAAATTACCACCACGCATTAAAACCAGAGATTCTAAACCATAAGTAGAAAAAGTTGTGTAAGCACCTAAAAAACCAGTAGCTATCATTAAACGTAATTCTGGGGAAATTATCGCTACCTTTTCTACTGCCAAAGTTGTAAAAAATCCCATTC
>NZ_BJCE01000085.1:0-20250 GCF_005402885.1 Sphaerospermopsis reniformis | reverse complement strand
CATTTTTTCCGGGCTATACTAACAGTAACTATCTCTAGCCCTGATGATTACGTCAAGTCTGGCTGAAATGAGAACATCCTCAAAGCCATACACAGACTGCCTTTTTAATTTTCGGACAGGTCTAATGATTGGAGAGTTGGAGAAATTAAAACAATATCTGCAACAGTTAAAGGATTAGGAAGTAATAGTGAAGATATTACTTGGTCTTCTAGCAATTCAGGTGTAGCAATAATTCTTGGACACGGACACACTGCGGAATTAGAGGCAATGTCGCCTGGCAGTGTCACGATTACAGCAACATCTAACCAAAATAATAGTAAAAAAGCACTAATTCAGTTAGAGGTTCTGCCAGCGATCGTTAATTATATTGTTGTGTATCCTAAACAACTTGAGCTTGACATTAACAATACAGCTAAATTGTGTTCGACAGTTAAAGGTATAGGCTCGATTGATAAGACTGTATATTGGTCTTCTAGTAATGACCAGATTGCAACTGTTGATAGCGACGGTTTTGTAACTGCAAAATCTAAAGGGGAAGTACAAATTATTGCTACTTCAAAACAAAACTCTGACCAAAGAACAAGTATTAAGCTCAAAATTCCTAAAGGAATAGATTGGCTTGCTATTAGTACTGGCTCAATTGTAACTGCTGGAGCAACATTAGTTGGTGTACCCTTACCAGCCGCTATAGCTTTAGGTTCAGCGACAGCTACAGGAATACATAATTGGCAAGCGGTAGATCTATTCTTTTGCCGTTGAGTATTACAGCACTTCCCGGTGTCGTGAGGTACACTTGATTCTAAGACAGAAGTTAGAAGTCAAAAACTAAAAATATTAGACTGTACCTCATAACAAAGGAATCCGCTGTATCTTGACTTTTCTCTTGACTTTTGAAATTTCATGTCGTTTAAGGCACAATCATGAACTCCCAAAACAATTCAAATCAAAACTCTCAATCAAGCTCTGTTATTTCAACAGATTTAATTAGAATTATTGTGATTCTAGCTTTTGCAGCTAGTATTATCTACTTGATTAGCTCCCATTCTGATTGCTGGTTTAGTATTTCCTGCCAACCTGCCATTCATCAAACTGGATACGAACTTTCAACAATTCTTGTTGGATTTTTAACAACTATTTCTCTGACAGCAGTTTTTGGTACTCCTTTAGCCCCAGCCGCAGTTGTAGGAATACTTGCTTGGGTTACTCTTAGATTTTGGCTCTAAAAAGTTTTTAGGATTATTAAGCTGTTACACAGCTAAATTGTATAATCCTAATATTCTGAACTCTTGTGGAACAGGCAAGATGCCTGTTCCACTTATACAAATTAAATGCACAACAGCTTACTGATGAATATCGTTGAACTTAAGAATGTTACTAAATCTTTTGAGGAAAGTGGAAAGCAGCGTAAAATTCTAGATAATGTTAACCTGTCTATCCAAGCTGGCGAATTCATTATCCTCAAAGGTGAAATGGGCGCAGGAAAAATAACTTTAATTAACCTAATATTAGGTTTACAAATGCCTGAATCAGGTACAGTTACCGTTTTTGGTTACTCTCCTGAACAACCAGAATCTAAACTTAAGCTCGGTTTAATGTTACAAAAAACTAGAGCGCCAGAAAGTTTGAAAGTTGAGGAAACTATTAATCTTATTCGGAGTTTTTATCTAAAATCATATTCTGCACAAGAATTGCTAACAAGAAGTAAGTTAGAGCATAAACGCTATAGTTGGGCTTCTTCTGACAAGCTAAGTGGAGGAGAAGAAAGATCACTTTATTTTGCACTAGCAATTGCCGGTAATCCTGAATTGCTAATTTTAGACGAACCAACTACAGGACTAGATCCTCAAGCACGAGTTAGAGTTCTACAGCAAATCCGAGATTTTGCAAATGAAGGAAAAACTATTCTGCTAGTTAGCCATATTGAATCAGATGCAGATGCAATATCTGATTTAGCAACTCGAACGTTAACACTTAGTCATGGACAAATTCAAGAAGTTTGTACTGACAACTTTGAACAGCTTCAACAGTCATTGTTAGCAAATAAAGACAAACCCTCTCATTTTGAAAAGCTAGTCGTCAAACCAGGACATTTGTTGTCTATGTTGCTTGGACAAACAAAAGTTGAGTTTTTAAAATTAATTCGACAACCTGTAGTTTTATTAAGTATATTGGTACTATATAGCCTTGTAGCAATTTTCCCAAAGGATGATCCAAATTTTATATCGTATATGACCGGACTTGCTACTATCAACCTACTTATAGTGGCAATTCAAACACTGAGTATACAAATTGCGACTGAGCGTAAACAAGGATGGATTAAACTACTTAGAATCACTCCTCTACCAGCTTGGATATACCTAACCTCAAAGGTTATTATTGCTTTTATTGTCTCTACTTTAGGCACAAGCCTAATGTTTAGCTTGGGAATATTCAAAGTTGGTATTAATCAACCTTTTTTAGACTGGGTAATATTATTCTTCAGCCTAATTTTAGGGATTATTCCTTTTGCCATCTTTGGTTTCTTTATTGGTTATATATTAGAAGCAAATATTATTTCTTTAGTCAGTGCATTTATTATTGGTCTGGCTATGTTTAGTTCTGGTACTATACCATTACCTGGAATGCCAGAGTGGTTACAGAATTTAATCCCCTTCTCACCCTTTTATCACTACGCTCAAATTTTAATTTGGGCAGGGCATCTCCAAGCTTCTGAATTTTACAATACTTATCTAGCGATACATCTAGAATGGTTTGTCTGGACTATATGTATTACTAGTTTTCTGGCAATCTGGGCATATCAACGCAATCGTGCAATCAGTTGATATGATATCAATATCTATTAGAGGATTATTTTGAGAGCTTAGGAAACGGGAAGCAAACACCAAGACGTGAAGCCGAGATACGGATACCGTTGGCGAAATATTGGGTTCTTGGCAACTTTTTTATGTAACAAGGTTTTTGAGCATTTTTAGTACATCCGCACCCGGGAAGTTCAGGGTTATTGTGTCCAGGGTTCATGTATCCAAAGACCGGACAGAACAGACAAGGTAGAATTCGCTATCCTATCGTTAAAAAGCGTACTTCACCTTCACGTAAAGCACAGCCAAAAACTGCTTGATTTCTCATTTTTTGAATTTTTTACTTTGCTTTTTTTCAACTCAGCTTCCCTGAGTCATTTTGTGCTTTTAGTCTAAAGTCCAGTAATAAGTTAAGATAACCCTTGATTCTAAGGGTGTCTAGCTACTCCTGCGTGTTGCGCTAGTAGTAGTCGTTGTTGCTTGTTAATTTTGAGTTGGGTTTTGAATCCTAGTAGCATACAGTGATTTTACTGTAATTCTGTCATCAAGAGCAGATGAGTGGAAATTTTGGGTAAATGTGAATATCTGTTAGTATTAGTTAAGAAAACAGTAACTAGCTACTAACCTCAAAATAGTCAATAGCGTTACCAACATCATCACCCTTTCATTACTCATCGGTGGTTGTTCTGTGTTCATAAAATCCGCATTAGTAAGGATGTATCAATAATTTTTCAAAAAGCCACTCAATTAAGAGTGGTTTTTATTTTGGGTGTAGAATTGGATTACCCTGAATGGGTTTTTACTACTGGTAGCATATTTATATTCATCATGCGTAAGTATACAGTAATTGCTCCTGTGAGCCTAAGTATTGCTTTGTTGATGACTGGTTGTAATGAGAGTAAAATCTCTCAGTGTCAACGATTGGTTAAAGTTGTGAATCAAGGGACTTCTTTGATTGATAACAATAAAGGAACACAAGTAACAACTAGCTTGCAACTCTCCAAAGATTTGCAAAATGTCACTAAATCAATTCAAGAATTAAGATTAGCAGATCCCAAACTCCAAGAATTTCAAAGTAGTTTTGCGAAAGTTTTTGATAATCTCAGTCAAGCGATCGCTAAAGCTGCTAATGCTCTGGGTACAACTAAAACAGCAGAAGCTTCTACAGCAGGTAGGGTAAAAATCCAAAAGGCCAGAACAGATATTGACTCAGCATTAACAGCAGCAGCTAAAAGTGCTGGTAAAGAATCAGATACCTTTGGGAATCAGTTAAATAAATACTGTAGTCAATCGCAATGATTTTTGATTTTTTACCCCTCCTGTGGGGAGATATTTGACCATTTTGGGCAATTAATTTATAATCAGTAGGAATTTAAAGATATTTTAAACCTTCCACCCAAAATATTTTATATTTTGGGTTATTTTTTGGCTGCTTGTAGAGCAGGTGAGATGGGGCGATCATGTTTGCGCTCTCATTATAGCCAAACTGCGAATAGTTATAGCTTGCTGAATAAATGTAAAACCTAGAGAAATTAAAGGTTTGAGGCTGATAAACAGAAAAATAGGTGCAAGGATTTTGAAGGATCTACCATCACTGAAATCTTGAACCAACAAAAATTGATGGATTTTATTACACAGTATAATCACAAAACCCTTGATTTATCGTTTAAAACCAATAAAAATAAGGTAGTCTTATGGCGCATCTTTTTAGAGGATGTCTGAGAAGTATCAGGTTTTATCCAGATTCCCCCAAAAAATTAATCAAAGTTCCCCTTTTTAAGGGGAATAAAGGGGGATTTACAAGTGTTTTATGCAACACAAAAAAGTTTTCAGACATCCTCTTAGATTATCTGGGTTTGTACGGTGTGGTGTAAGATTTGAGATCAAAAGCGTGAACTTATCCCACTAATCCAAAAATGCCTATTTTTTCAATTTAGGTGTGTTGTCAAATCTTGATTTTTCGTTTTTGATGTGCAAAAAAATAAAGATTTTTACCGCAAATCAGATTAGTGGGATAGATTCGTGTATTTTGGGTCTCATAAAAGGAAAAAATTGGTTGTTAAAGATAGCAGTTACTAGCCCTTTCCTCTTGTATTTGAAATATACTCTTATATCGCTTGATAAATTAAATTGGTTTTTTCATCAAAAAGGCAACCTCGCCATAACCAGGATTTCCGGTTAAACCTTGTAAATTATTATGTTCTATATCTTCATCTTGACCAAGTTTACTTGTCCATTTGCCATCAGGTAATTGTCTAGCAATGTGGGTTGGTATTTTATTGGAGTTGGCATATATAGCAATTTTCTGAAATCCTGTTTCTAATACGTCATTCTCACAAATTTCATAACCAATTGTTTTAAATGCTTGCTGAAAAGCTTCAAGAGTTTCTTCTCTAGGAACACCTGGTGGCCAGTATTCTTCATTTTGAGCATCTGGCCACCACCACTTTTCATCATCTTCTGCTGCCCAAGCTACACAATTATAATCTGTTGTATCTGGACTGGTGAGCTTATATCCGTGGATCACTAAATTGGGAAAATCACGCTCAATAAAGTTTTTTACATATTTAGTCCAGGCGTTATTTCCTACCACTTATAGCCTCTTTCCCTTCCCCAATCAAGCCATGCTTTAGTCATTTCTTTTGTATTTCCTCTGTACTCTGGAGGCACAGGATCTTCTCTAGAAATAGATTTTAATGCCCAAAACCATCTTCCAGATTTTTTCTCTAATTCTCTCAGTAATAAAGGTATTACAGGTTCACCCATACCTATAATTTGTTGATAGGCAGGGTGCATACACATTTGGTTGGTTGATGACACACCACGAGTTTCTTCACGCCATTCTTCAACAAGTGTGGTGAAATCAGATTTTTCATTTATTACTTGGTCTAATCTACTACGAAAAATAGGATCCGAGTAGTATCGCTTGGAGTTTTCTATTACTAAACTGATTATTTGATTGCCAAGAGGTTTAATATTATTTATTTTTAATAACTTGCTGAGGTTTTCTGGCTGTATATCTTTCAATAATTGTCCGATAGCAAAGTTAAAAAATGGAGCAGCAAAAACTTCCACTCCTGCAAAGTCTAATTCTACAGGTTGGTTAGCTTGTAATTGTCGATGAACCAAATCATAAATTTTTTGTCCATCGTTCACTGTAATACAGGTTTTACCTACTAGGTCGAAAACTTCATATTTTGTAAATACTTTAACTTTACTATTACTGGGAGGCAATATACCTCTTTTGAATAAGAATAAATTGTTAGGATTATTCTCACTGACTCTTTTTTTTAGATTTAAATAATTCCAGTCCAACTTGTTTGTGAGGCTGGCTTTATTTATTTCATTAGAATCTTGACTAGGTACATAAGCAAGGGGAAAGTGCTTCAAACTTCGCTGCTTCTTAGGAAACCAAGAGCTAACTTTTTCTGCTACTGTCATCTTTATAACCTCTACTCTACATCTAGATCATTTAAGTATGGAATATTTGCTTTATTTAGCATTGACTCAATAGCTTTTACTTTTCTATCTGCTATATCTAACTGTTCGCGTAATTGTTTTAAATCATTTGCATCCAAAGCTACAAAAAACTCATGTTTACCATCTAAATCTACATATTCAATTTTCAGCATATTAACTATAGCTACCGCTGCTGTACTGTCTTCTAAGTCAGATTCAAAAACAGGACGCATATCAGTGTGAATCCGTGAATTTTGAAATAGCCGCTCATGGTCGCGTATAACTTCAATGGCTTTAGATGTAAAATTAAGAATACTATCAAAATCTAAAAAAGTAACTAAACGCCTCTCAAATTCCTGTTTTTGTTCTTTAGTAATCTCAACTTCTTCATCATCTTCAACAGCTTGACTAATTTTTTCTACTACTTCATCTGTAGAAGCATCATTATTTTCCTGAAGGTAGTCTCTAAGGTTATGTATAGAAATCAGAGTTTCTATGACATCTTTGACTTCTTTTTTTGTCAAAGTATTAACCCTTGAAGTAACTGCTGATACTAAATCATTAATCTGTAATGGCTGTGCTTGTTGAAAAGCATCAATAAAACCCTGTAAAGTTTTTTCATCAATGCTTATCAGTAGCTTAAAACCAGGCTTAAATTCTTCTGGTATTTGCAGTTCTGTCATATTGCTCCTAAAGCATTAAAACAATTTAAAACTTACAACAATTTCAAAATAATAGTTTTTTACAAAAATTTATTCTAGTGATTTACTAAAATTCTAGCAAATCTATTGTTGCTAATAGCTTATTCCTTTTGATTTTGCATAGTCAGATACTACCAAAATCCCCCACCTTGCGGCAGGGGATTTTTTAGTTACTTACCTAAAACCAGTAGTCAAGATCAACCGAACTTACCAGCAGTAGAAGCAATGAGGAACGCTGCGTAGGTGACGATATAGCCAACGGTGAAGTGAGCTAAACCAACCACACGAGCTTGAACGATGGAGAGAGCAACGGGCTTATCTTTCCAGCGAACCAAGTTAGCTAGAGGAGTACGCTCGTGGGCCCAAACCAAGGTTTCAATTAACTCTTGCCAGTAACCTCTCCAGGAGATTAAGAACATGAAACCAGTTGCCCAAACCAGGTGTCCAAAGAGGAACATCCAAGCCCAAACAGAGAGGTTGTTCATGCCGTAGGCGTTGTAACCGTTGATCAACTGAGCAGAGTTCGCCCAGAGGTAGTCACGGAACCAGCCCATCAAGTAAGTGGAGTTTTCGTTGAACTGAGCAACGTTACCTTGCCAAATACCCAGGTGTTTCCAGTGCCAGTAGAATGTTACCCAACCAATGGTGTTTAACATCCAGAACATAGACAGGTAGAAAGCGTCCCAAGCGGAGATGTCGCAAGTACCGCCACGGCCTGGACCGTCGCAGGGGAAGGCATAACCGAAGTCCTTTTTATCGGGCATCAGTTTAGAACCACGAGCATCCAAAGCACCTTTAACAAGTACCAGGGTGGTGGTGTGGATAGCCAAAGCGAAAGCGTGGTGAACCAAGAAGTCGCCAGGACCAATTGTTAAGAACAAGGAGTTTGTTCCAGAATTGATAGCATCTAACCAGCCAGGTAGCCAAACGTTACCAGCGTTGGGGTAAGCGGTGTAGGCGATACTGTCAGGGTTGGACAATAATACATCCAATCCGTACAGAGCTTTACCTTGAGCCGCTTGAATGAATTGAGCAAATACTGGTTCGATGAGGATTTGTTTTTCAGGAGTACCGAAAGCAACTACTACATCGTTGTGAACGTACAAGCCCAAGGTGTGGAAACCAAGGAATAAGGATACCCAGCTGAGGTGAGAGATGATCGCCTCTTTGTGCTGTAACATCCGGTCTAATACGTTGCCTTTGTTTTGTTCGGGATCGTAGTCACGAACCCAGAAGATTGCGGCGTGTGCAAAAGCACCAACCATCAAGAAACCAGCGATGTACTGGTGGTGGGTGTACAGTGCTGCCTGTGTGGTGTAGTCCTTAGCGATGAAAGCATAAGGAGGCAGAGCGTACATATGTTGAGCAACCAAGGAAGTAATTGTTCCTAACGCAGCCAAAGCCAAAGACAATTGGAAGTGTAAGGAGTTGTTGATGGTGTCGTACAAACCTTGGTGGGGCAGGTTAAACTGACCTTCGCTCTTGCTACCGGGAACTAAACCGGACTTGGAGTTGAGCATTTCTTTGATGCTGTGACCAATTCCGAAGTTAGTGCGGTACATATGACCAGCGATGATGAAGATCACAGCGATCGCCAAGTGGTGGTGAGCCATGTCAGTCAACCACAAGGATTCTGTTTGGGGGTGGAAACCGCCCAAGAATGTGAGGATCGCAGTACCAGCACCAGTGGAAGTACCAAAAAGATGGCCAGCAGTGTCAGGGTTCTGAGCGTAAACACCCCAGTTACCAGTGAAGAAGGGGGTTAAGCCTGCGGGGTGGGGAGCAACGGACAGGAAGTTATCCCAGCCTACATGGATACCACGGGATTCGGGGATAGCAACGTGAACCAAGTGACCAGTCCAAGCTAAGGAGCTAACACCGAACAAACCAGCCAGGTGGTGGTTCAGACGGGGTTCAGCACTCTTGAACCAAGAGAGGCTAGGACGGAACTTGGGTTGTAAGTGCAACCAACCAGCGAACAGGAACAATGCAGCCAACAGCAACAAGCCCAAAGAACCTACATACAGTTCTTGGTTTGTCCGCATCCCGATGGTGTACCACCAGTGATAAACACCGGAGTAAGCAATGTTTACAGGATTGCTTGCGCCAGCTTGAGTGAAAGCGTCAACTGCTGGTGCGCCGAAGTGGGGGTCCCAAATCGCATGGGCGATAGGACGGACATGAAGGGGATCTTTAATCCACTGTTCAAAGTTACCTTGCCAGGCTACGTGGAACAGGAGGCTGGAAGCCCACAAGAAAATGATTGCCAAGTGACCGAAGTGAGTGGCGAAAATCTTTTGGTAAAGATTTTCTTCTGTCATGCCATCGTGGCTCTCAAAGTCATTGCCCATGGCGATCGCATACCAAATGCGCCGCGTAGTTGGGTCCTGTGCGAGATCCTGGCTAAATTTTGGAAATTTTGTTGCCATAGGGTTGATGATTCCTCTGACCTTTAGCCATTGCTATCACTGCTACCAGTGAAATTTTGGATTTTGGGTTGGAGATTGATCCAAAACCCAAAATATTCACTGAAATTTTTTAACCTACTGAAAGGATGTGTGCGTGGAAGAATGCCCAGGTGGTGGCTATTCCTCCGAGTAGATAGTGAGCTACACCTACTGCCCGACCTTGAGTGATGCTCAAAGCACGGGGTTGAATTGTAGGAGCTACTTTCAGTTTATTATGCGCCCAGACGATGGACTCAATTAATTCTTGCCAGTAGCCACGACCACTGAACAGGAACATTAAGCTGAATGCCCAAACAAAGTGAGCGCCTAAGAACATCAGTCCATAAGCGGACAGTTCACTACCGTAGGAGTTGATTACTTGTGTAGCTTGCGCCCACAGGAAGTCACGTAACCAACCGTTGATGGTGATAGCACTTTGTGCAAAGTTGTCACCTGTGATATGACTTACCACACCATCATCTACTGTACCCCATACATCAGACTGCATTTTCCAGCTAAAGTGGAAAATTACAATTGACAAGGAGTTATACATCCAGAACAGTCCCAAGAATACATGGTCCCAACCAGAAACTTGGCAAGTACCACCACGGCCTGGACCGTCGCAAGGGAAGCGGAAGCCTAAGTTGGCTTTGTCTGGAATTAGACGAGAACTGCGAGCGTACAATACACCTTTGAGCAGAATCAGCACAGTCACGTGAATGGTGAAGGCGTGAATGTGGTGAATCATGAAGTCGGCTGTACCTAAAGGAATTGCAGCAGCAGCTACTTTTCCGCCTACAGCTAACACACCACCGCCAAACACATAACTTACTGCTTCTAGAGCGTTAGGTGCGGTTGTTCCTGGTGCTAAGTGGTGTAAGTTTTGTACCCACTGAGCAAACACTGGTTGCAATTGAATTGCAGCATCAGAGAACATATCTTGGGGACGACCCAAGGCACGCATGGTGTCGTTGTGGATGTACAAACCAAAGCTGTGGAAGCCTAGGAAAATACAAACCCAGTTGAGGTGAGAGATGATTGCATCACGGTGACGAATCACGCGATCCAATACGTTGTTTTGGTTCACAACGGGATCATAATCACGCACCATGAAGATTGCTGCGTGAGCAGCACCACCCACAATCAAGAAGCCACCGATCCAAATATGGTGAGTGAAGATACACAACTGAGTAGCGTAGTCAGTTGCCAAATAAGGATAGGGGGGCATCGCGTACATATGATGCGCGATGATGATTGTCAAGGAACCCAAGAAGGCCAGGTTAGTAGCCAACTGAGCGTGCCAAGAGGTGGTCAAGTTTTCATAAAGTCCTTTGTGGCCTTCGCCTGTGAAAGGACCTTTGTGGTTTTCTAGGATATCTTTGATGCTGTGACCGATACCCCAGTTGGTGCGGTACATATGACCGGCAATGATGAACAGCACTGCGATCGCTAAGTGGTGATGAGCAATGTCAGTCATCCACAAACCGCCTGTTACGGGGTTCAATCCGCCTTTGAAGGTCAGAATGTCAGCATAAGTTCCCCAGTTCAAGGTGAAGAAAGGTGCTAAACCACTAGCAAAGCTGGGATACAACTCTGTGATTAAGTCTTTGTTCAAAATGAACTCATGGGGCAAGGGGATGTCCTTAATGGCAACACCAGCGTCTAATAGCTTGTTAACTGGTGCGGACACATGGATTAAGTGACCTGTCCATCCCAAAGAACCGCAACCTAGCAATACTGATAGGTGGTGATTCAACATTGACTCCACGTTCTGGAACCATTCCAGTTTGGGAGCGCGTTTGTGGTAATGGAACCAACCAGCGAACAGGAACAAGCCCGCTAATACTAAGCCGCCAATGGCAGTTACGTATAGTTGGAAAGAGCTAGTGATACCCCAGCCACGCCATACTTGGAACAATCCAGAGGTGATTTGAATGCCGTGGAAACCACCGCCCATATCACCGTTTAAAATATCTTGTCCCACAATAGGCCAAACTGTTTGGGCGCTGGGCTTGACTCCTAATGGATCAGCCAGCCAAGCTTCATAGTTGGAGAACTTAGCGCCGTGGAATAACATTCCGCTTAACCAAATTGTCACTACAGCCAAGTGGCCAAAGTGAGCAGAGAAGATTTTGCGAGAAATGTCTTCTAAGTCGCTTGTATGTGTATCGAAGTCATGGGCGAGGGCGTGCAGGTCCCAAATCCAGGTGGTGGTTTTTGGTCCTTTAGCTAAGGTTCTGTCGAAGTGTCCTGGTTTAGCCCATTTCTCAAATGAGGTGGGTACAGGATCGTTATCAACGATGACTCTTGCTTTTTTCTCCTCTCGCTCCGGAGGACTAATCGTCATTCGACCTCCTCTGTGAATAGGGAATGAGGAATCATGTACACCACAGAGTGAATTTCACTCTTTGTCCCCAGATGTTTTTTGGGGACCTGTGGATTTGTTGTTTCTGTTGAATTATAGAGTCTGTACTTGTACTTTGTTGGAGACATTTTAACAATAATTCAAAATCGCCAGATTTATTGTCATATCTGCCTTTTTATATTCAAAGCTATTGTAAAAAAGTCAATACTTTTTCTATTAAATTTACAAACTATAACAATTCTTAAAATTTATGGTTAATCTCTAATACAGCCATAAATCATCATGTTGTAACTGGATATGTTGCTTATGCTGAAATTTAAATCTGTAAATTTAGTGATAAATATTACTTAATTTTCATATTTTTCATCTTGATGTAAAGAGATGAACCAAATTTTCTGTAAATCACAAAGTTACAACAGCTTGCCGTTTTCAGCAGTTAGTTTGCAGCAGCATAACCGTTGATATGTAAGGCTTTTTGATGTAAATTTATAACTAAGAAACCTGCAATTTGCTGTATACCCCAGTCTGGGTTTATGGTATCTGGGGTGTAGGGTGTAAAGTGTAGTTAATAAATTTTGCTGAATAAAATCATAGGTATAACAGCATGAAATGTAAACGAAAGCAAGCTTTTAATGAAGCCTTAAACAAGAGCTTACCTATTTTTAAGTGGCTCTTGACTTTGGTGCTGGTGTTAGGTTTAAGTAGTTGTGCTGATAAAGCTGGTGGACAAGACGTATTTATTAATAAGCAAAAACCAGTTGCTGAAATTGCCCAAGTTGATCGTAAATTTTCAGAAACTGCTCCTCCAAAGCTAATACAAGAACTAAGAGGAGATTTGGAAAGTTATCAACCACAGGTAACAATACTTACGCCTACAGCAGATGAGATAATTGAAGATAATACTGTTACAGTCCGTTTTCAGGTTAAGGACTTACCAATTTTTAAAGATCCCAAATGGCAACTGGGACCACATCTGCACGTAATTCTTGACAATCAACCTTATATAGCTGTTTACGACTTAAATAAGCCTTTAGTATTCCCAGAGTTGTCCGCAGGTACTCATACTTTACGAGTATTTGCGTCTCGTCCTTGGCATGAAAGCTTTAAAAATGAAGGTGCTTATGCCCAAACCACATTTCACGTCTTTACTAAAACCGACGATAACAACCCTGACCCTAATTTACCTCTTCTCACCTATAGTCGTCCTAATGGTAGTTATGGTGCTGAACCAATTATGTTGGATTTTTACCTAACTAACGCGCCTTTGCATCTTATGGCTGAAGATCATCCTGAAGACACAATGAGCGATTGGCGTATTCGTTGCACAATTAATGGTGAAAGTTTTATTCTTGACCGCTGGCAAACAGTCTACCTCAAAGGTTTTAAACCTGGTAAAAACTGGGTAGAACTAGAATTTCTTGATAACCAAGGCAACCCAGTAAAAAATGTCTTTAATAGTACAGTGAGAGTGATTAATTACCAACCGGGTGGTAAAGATACCCTTTCTAGAATGGTAAGAGGGGAAGTTACGGCTGATGAAGTGCGTGGTATTGTAGACCCAAATTACACAGTTGAGATTCCTATTACTGAACCTAGACCGACTGTAACGCCCAAAGTTGAAGAAATTCCAGCACCTCAACCACAGATAGAACCTAAAGTAGAAAAACCCACAGTTCCAGAAATTGAAGTTTCTCCTATTCCTCAACCCCAGATAGAACCTAAAGTAGAAAAACCCACAGTTCCAGAAATTGAAGTTTCTCCTATTCCTCAACCCCAGGTAGAACCCAAAGTAGAAAAACCCACAGTTCCAGAAATTGAAGTTTCTCCTATTCCTCAACCACAGGTAGAACCCAAAGTAGAAAAACCCACAGTTCCAGAAATTGAAGTTTCTCCTATTCCTCAACCACAGGTAGAACCCAAAGTAGAAACAACTCCTACTCCTGAAATTGAAATTCGTAAAACACCCGCTGACTCATTAGAAACAGAGGAGTTGAAACCAGAAACAACAGAAAAAACAGGGTTAAACAGATTAAGTGAGTATTTTAAGAATCGAAATGTAATTAAACCCGAAGAGAACAATTAACTAAAAATACTCAGTTGCAAATTTTGGGATAAAGTTTCCATCAAGGTCAGACCAGCTACAGAATTACCTATACTATCTAAAGCAGGACTGTAGCTGGCTATAGCTCCTTGATTTGGTACTATTGCTATCAAAGCCCCACTTATACCCGATTTCATGGGTAAACCAATTTTGACTGCATACTGAGGAGAAGCTTCATATAGTCCACAAGTTAACATTAAAGCGTTAACAATTTGGCGATGTTGGGAATTTATAAAACTACTTTTACAGGCTAATAATTTTCCTAATTTCGCTAAATCTTCCACAGTACCAGAAATACAGCATATTTGCTCATAAGTGTCAAGAGCCAATTCAATATTTTCAATGTGTTGAGTTTGGTAGAGATATTGAGCGATCGCCACATTTACCTGAGAACGAGTAGCACGCACGGAAGCCAACATTTCTACATCTAAATATAGTTGACTACCGGCTAATTTATTCAACCACTGACAAAACAACTGAGTGCGATGATTTCCATTTTTACCTGGTAACTTATCAGCTAAAGTAATAGCACCACTATTAATCATTGGGTTGCGGGGATGTCCATGATCAGCTATTAACTGTTCTAAAGAATTAAAAGGCATTGCTGAAGGTTCAACACCAACCGAGTTTAAAACATTTGCCGTTCCTAAATGTTCCAACAGATATAGTAAAGAAAAAGGTTTAATCACACTCATTAAAGGAAATATACAAGCGTTATCTCCTAAAGTGTAATTTTCTCCTGACTGACAATAGATATGAACAGCAACCCAACTAGGGTTAGCTACAGCTAAAAGGGGTATCCGTTGCATCACACTTCCTTGTGTTGCTTGGTTTTTCCCTTGCTGAACCCAGAGAGATAAATTATTTATATTGATGTCTTGAAGTTTTACCAAAACGCTGATCTCAATCTTAAAATCTACAATAATCTTCTACAATAATCTAAAATTACTATGATTCCTCGTGTTAGAGCGCCAGAATTACCAGAAAATTACCCTTGGTTAAATACAGATAAACCCTTATCTCTAAAAGCACTCAGAGGGAGAATTATCATTTTAGACTTTTGGACATACTGTTGTATTAACTGTTTGCACATATTACCAGACTTAAAATATTTAGAACGTAAATATCAAGAGATTATAACAGTTATTGGTGTTCACTCTGGGAAATTTGACAACGAGAAAGAAATTGAAAATATCCGTCAAGCGATATTGCGTTATGACATTGAACATCCGATTTTAGTTGATAGTGATTTTCGCGTTTGGGAACATTATACTAGCAAAGCTTGGCCTACTTTAATGATTATTGATCTACAAGGATATGTAATTGGACAATTTGCAGGTGAAGGACATCTTCACAAGATTGAAAACATGATCATTCAGATTTTGAGTAAAATCCCAAATCACATTAATATTCAACCATTAAAATTCACCTTAGAAAAACAGCATCAAACATTAATTACACCCTTAGCTTTTCCAGGTAAAGTTTTAGCTACACCAGACGGTTTATTTATTGCTGACTCTGGACATCATCGCGTAATTATGAGTAGTTTACAAGGGGAAGTTATTCAGGTTATGGGAACAGGTAAACGGGGTGTAAAAGATGGTAATTTTCAAAGTTGTGAATTTTCTGCACCTCAAGGAATGACTTATGATAGTGACACTAAAAGTCTCTACATTGCTGATACAGAAAATCATCTTTTAAGAAGAATTGATTTACCAAAACAAATTGTAGAAACTATTGCAGGAACAGGGAAACAAAGTAATATCATCTATCCTCATGGTGGTAAAGCCTTGGAAATAGAATTAAATTCACCTTGGGATCTAGTTAAAGTGGGAAATTCTCTCTTTATTACCATGTCTGGAAATCATCAAATTTGGGAAATGAATTTATTAACAAATACCATTCATAGCTATGCTGGTAGTGGCGCAGAAGGTTGTGTAGATGGGAATTTTCAAGAATGTGCATTTGCTCAACCTAGTGGGATAACTACAAATGGTAAAGAGTTGTTTATTGCTGATAGTGAAACCAGTTCTATTCGGGGGGTGGAAATATCAGAAAATGGTAAGGTGAGAACTATTTGCGGTAGTGGGATGTTATTTGGTTTTGGTGATGTAGATGGAGTAGGTGAGGATGTGCGTTTACAGCATTGTTTGGGTGTAGAATATTTTAATCATCAGCTTTTTATTGCAGATACATATAATCATAAAATCAAATTAGTGAATCTGAGCAATGGGGAGTGTAAAACGATTTTATCAGGTGGGGAAAGTTGGGTTTTTTATGAACCTTCAGGGTTGAGTTTTTTTGGTGATTTTCTCTATGTTTGTGATACAAATAATCATGTAATTAGAAGGGTAAATTTAGAAACTTTGGAGGTGATAATAATGGAGTTTGCTGGTTTATGTGCGTCTGGTGTGTGTTCTTCATCTTGAGGATTTAAACAATAATTGAACGCAGATAAACGCCGATAAACGCAGATGATAATGGATGATTTTATGTAATCTTATCTGAAAACAATGTTACGTATTTTTACGGCATGATTAGTTAAATAATAAATATGATATATTTATTATTGATGTAATTGAGTTTAATGATTTAGTATATTACTTGTTAGGTTGATGAACATGAAATATAAATTTATTCCTTTAGACTGTGATGATGATATATTGCTGATTAACAAAGAATTTAATCTATCTCAATAGCTTAATGATGAGGTAAAATGATGGTAACAGTATCAATTAAAGATGAATACATTGAAGTTTTATCCGCATTAGGAGATTTACAAGAATCAATGGATTTGGCGCTTAAACAATATACTCTTGATAAGATTGCTGTAAAAATTGCTGAACTGCGTCACCGAGATATTAAGTATCAAGAAAAATATCAGTTAGATTATTCTAGGTTTTGTCAGAAAATATATGAAGATGAAGAATTTCTTCAACAAATAGAAAATTCTGTAGATAAAACATGGGAGATTGATTTAGCTGATTGGGAATTTTGTCATAAAGGAGTTGAAGATTGGATAGAAAAATTACAGACTATTTTGCTGACATATGTAAAATTCTCTAATTGTTGCTAATTCAATATTTATTTAAAGGAGTATTAATAAATATGATATAAAACAAGATTAATAACAAATCACAAATTAAGTATCAAAAACATGGAAAATCAAAATTTAAATACCCTAGAATATGTGAAACAAATGTCGTTATTATTGGAATTACCAATTAATAATGAATATAAAGATGGAGTAATTGCCAATTTTGAAAGAATCAAATCAATAGCAGAAGTAGTCAATAACTTCCCTTTACCAGAAGAAATAGAAATAGCAACTACTTTTGAACCATGAATGACGCTGTAAATATATCTCAAAATGTCTTATCAGGTAAATTTAGCGCAGTTGAAATTACCCAAACAACCTTAAATAAAATAGCCGCCAAAAATCAACAATTAAACTGTTTTACCGAAATTACCACAGAAACAGCTTTAAAAGATGCTGCCAAAATAGATCAAGAAATTGCTCAAGGTAAAAATCCTGGTATATTAGCTGGTGTACCTTTTGCTGTTAAAAATTTATTTGATATTGCTGGTTTAACAACCTTAGCAGGGGCAAAAATTAACGCCGAAAATTTACCAGCTACCCAAGATGCAACCGCAGTTGCTAGGTTGAAAAAAGCCGGTGCAGTGTTGGTGGGTGCGTTGAATATGGATGAGTATGCTTATGGGTTTGTGACAGAAAATGCCCATTATGGTACAACTTGTAACCCCCATGATCTACAACGAATAGCGGGAGGTTCTTCGGGAGGTTCTGCTGCTGCGGTTGCTGGGGGTTTAGTTCCTTTTTCTTTAGGTTCAGATACGAATGGTTCTATTCGTGTTCCTGCGGCTTTATGTGGTATTTTTGGTTTTAAACCTACTTATGGCAGGTTATCCCGTGCGGGTGTCAAATTATTTTCTAGTAGTTTAGATCATATCGGACATTTTGCAACTTCTGTGAGAGATATTGCGACAATATTTGATGTTTTGCAAGGTGAAGATGAGCAAGATCCGGTTTGTACAAAACGTCCGATTGATTTATGTTTACCACAAATAAATAATGATATTTCTGGGATTAAAATTGCGATCGCCGATGATTATTTTACCCAAAAAGCAGAACCAGCAGCTTTAGCAGCAGTGGCAAAAGTTGCTCATGCTTTAAATGTTACTGAATATGTCACAATACCAGAAGCGGAAATAGCTCGTGCTGCGGCATTTGTAATTACAGCTTGTGAAGGTGCAAATCTGCATTTAGAAAACTTAAAATCCCGTCCGCAAGATTTTGATCCAGCAACGCGAGATAGATTTTTAGCTGGTGCTTTAATTCCTCATTCTTGGTATATCCAAGCACAACGTTTTAGAAGATGGTATAGAGATCAAGTGAGAGAGATATTTGCCAATGTAGATATAATTATTGCTCCAACAACCCCAATTTCTGCCCCATTAATTGGACAAAAAACAATGATTTTAGATGGTGAAGAAATTCTTGTCCGTCCACATTTAGGGTTGTTTACTCAACCATTGTCTTTTATTGGTTTACCTGTTTTATCAGTACCAATTAAGGAGAAAAATTCTCTACCTTTAGGAGTACAATTAATAGCTGCACCCTATAATGAAGCTTTGATTTTAAGAGTTGCCGCATTTTTGGAAGCACAGGGTATTGTTTCTGGTGGTTTACTGCATGAATTTTGACTTCTGAGGTTTCGCCAAATAAATTATGAAAATCTGTGAAAATTTTTATATTGAGAAATTTCCAAATCGCGTTACAATCATTAAAGCTTAAATGAGTTAATTAGCTGATTCAGCTTTTAGCTAACTCCAACCATCTATCTATTCCCAAACTTGGGAAATTATATGTTACAGCTAGTAATTACTGTTTGTGTACTGCTTTTAGGTTCAGCATTGTGTTCTGCTACAGAAACGGCGCTGTTATCTGTTCCCACATTGAGAGTGCGACAATTAGCGGAATTTAAAAAACCTGCCGCAGTTGCACTTCTAGCGATTCGTGAAAACATGAATCGGCCTATTGCCACAATAGTAATCCTCAATAATATTTTCAACATTATTGGAAGTATTATCACAGGTAGTATTGCAACTCAAGTATTAGGAGATAGATGGCTTGGTATATTTTCGGGAATATTAACTTTTCTGATTATTATTTTTGGAGAAATTATACCCAAGACAATTGGTGAGAGATATTCTGAACAAATTGCTATACTCACAGCCATACCTGTAACGGGAATTTCTCTAGCTTTTACACCCTTAGTATGGATTTTAGAAAATGTCACTGCACCATTTTCTCAAGGGAGAAAAAGACCAACAACCAACGAAGCAGAAATCAAACTCCTAGCAAATATTGGTCAGCAAGAAGGTATTATCCAAAGTGATGAAGCAGAAATGATTCAGAGGGTATTTAGATTAAATGATGTGACAGCATCTGATTTAATGACACCCCAAATTATGCTGACATATATACGCGGTAATTTGACCTTGGCTGAAGCAAAAGCAGATATTATTGCTTCCCAACATACCCGGATTATTGTTATTGATGAATCTATTGATCAAGTGATGGGATTTGCTTTAAAACAGAGTTTACTGACAGCGATGGTGGAAGGAAGTGGTGAACAAAAAATTGCTGATTTAGCTAGAAAAGTGCGCTTTGTTCCTGAGATCATTCGTGCTGACAAACTGCTCAAAAATTTTATAGAATCCCATGAACATCTTGCAGTAGTAGTAGATGAATATGGATGTGTTGCTGGTGTGATTACTTTGGAAGATGTGCTGGAGGTAATAACTGGTGAAATTGTAGATGAGACTGATAAAACGGTCGATTTACAAGAAATTGCTAGGAAGAAACGAGCAAAAATGTTGCAGTCTATCAATACTCTTCATACTGGAGAAAAAACTGAAGAAAAACATGATAACTATGATCTAAAAATAGGAAACACAAATTAATTTAAAATTCCAAATTTTTGCAAAATAAGCTACGCGAAAAAAACTTAACATCCAGGAATTAAACATTGTGAACTCCCGGAGGATAAATAACTTTTCCTTGATATTTATCTTCATAACCTAAGAGTGGTTTCACCATAAAAAAGTCTTCAGGAACATTAAAAGGACATTCTATTTGATAATTTATGGCTGCTTGAAAACCAAAGGGGTGATAAAGTTTGGGATATCCCAAAACTACAACTAATGCTTCTCCTCTATTGTCTGCTAGTTGAGGGGGCGACAAAGGAGCTAAAGAGGTTGCTGGATAAGCATTACAGCCCTCAAACCCTGCTGATAAAATGGCATCTTATTGCGAACAGATGCCATCATTTCCAAGACCAATTCTTGGCACTCA